>CAJOQF010000107.1 GCA_905236295.1 uncultured Eubacterium sp.
GCCGAGGAGGCAGGAATGGATTCCGAGTATGAGTATCTTCATTCAAAATTCAATCCGCTTATCGGTAAGTATATGCGTGGAGCTCATTTCGAGCAGAGATGTGACGGCGCAGCGGCTGTTATTGTTTGCCCGACCGAGTTGGCATACAAGTATACGGAACATCCGATCGAGGTGCTCGGTGTAGGTCATTCATGTCTTGAAATCTCAAATCCGAGACTTGAGATGCAGGCCACGGCGAACGCATACAGACAGATGAAGGAACTTACCGGTCTTACCGGAGCTGATATGGATCTCTTCCTTACCAATGATTTCTATAACCAGTCAGAAATGCTCGCAGCGGAGATGTGCGAATATCTTCCTAAGAGCGAGGGATGGCAGTATGTCAAGGAAGGCAGAATCGCCTATGACGGAGACAGACCTGTAAATACCAACGGAGGTCGTTGCCATTACGGACATGCGGCAGGTGCATCAGGACTTCATGATCTTTACGAGGCTGTTCATCAGATGCGTGGAGATGCCGGAGAGACACAGGTTAAGCATGAGGTTAATCATGCGATGCTACGTGGATTTGGCGGAAGTCAGAATGTTTTGAATATCATGTTGGAGAAGAAATAGGAGAGGAGAAGATGGTAAAGATGACAAAGTACGATTTAGAACCAATTGTAAAAAAATACTACGACGCGCTTGAAGAAGGTACCATTCTCGGACGTAAGTGTACACGCTGTGGACATATTGAGTTCCCACCGTATCTCTGCTGTAATTCATGTGGAGGTCTCGATACGGAGTGGGTTGATCTCACAAATATGAGGGGTGTGGTAAAACAGGCGCTTCCGACAAAGGGCGCATTTGGAGATCCGGATTTCAGAAACGAGCACGGCGATTATTTCGCAGTCGAGGTTGTGGTTGAAAATCAGGATCCGATAAACACCAGTCTTCTTCATGTTGACTATGATAAATATAATGAGTTTGACAAAGAGATAAGGAAGCGTGACGTTTTCGTAAAGCCGCTTCTTATTCAGGACGAGGATACAAAGGTTGTTGTATGGGAGCTTGAGGAGGACAGTGAGTTCAAGAAGATTCCTGAGATAAAGAAGGTTTCCCAAAAAGAGGAAAAGAAAGATACAAAAGCAGCTGCGCCGGCAGTATCCGGTGAACTTGATGATGTGGCAAAGACAGTTATTGAATGTGCAGCCACAGCATATGAGGTTGATGCATCTGCCATTACACTTGCTACGGATATTAGAGAGGAACTCTCGAATGAATCAATGAAGATGATCGTCATGATATCTGAGATAGAGGATAATCTTGATGTCACCATCGAGATTCAGGAGGCGAGCACCCTTATGACGATCGCAGATTTTGTAAATGTTGTAAGAGAGAGAATCTGATATGGGCGCTCAGTTTACGAAAGATTTCCCTGAAGGGGTATATGAAAAAGTAATTGATATAACACAACAACAGACAGACAGCTTTGGTAATATCTGTATGGGAGAAGTTGCCAGACTCATGCAGGTTATTACTGAAGAACATTTCGACGAATTCTCGGGAACGACCATAAAAGAATTAAATTCCATTGGTTTGAGTTGGGTGATTTCCTGGTCGGAGATCACAGTCATTCGTCTCCCTCGGGTCGGAGAGAGAATTCGTATGAGAGTGTGGACTTCCAAAAAGAAGGCCGTTATGCACTCCAGAAAATATGCGTTTTATACAGATGACGGTGAATTGTTGCTTGAAACTGCATCACTTTTTGCCCTTATGGACAGAGAGACAAGGCAGGCGGCAGTCGAGCCTGAAAGTATGAAAAACGCGATTACTGTAACTGTTCCAAATGAGCCGAAGGCGCCAAAGATGATGATATCCCTCCCAGATATTTTTGCCTTCGGTAGTTTGCGAACGGTAAGCTCAGATGAAATCGACTACAATGGACATATGAATAATTCTCATTATGTTGACTGGGTTGAGGATCTGATCGACGATTCGTATCGTGAAAACCATCCACCAAAATCGGTCTGGATTGAATACACAAAGGAACTCTTAGAAAACCAAACCGCTTTACTGCAATATGATATGAAAGATGACATTCTGTATGTCAGAGGAATGATCGGTAGTGAAACAGTATTTAAAGTCAGGATAACCTATTAAGGTGGGTGATTTATATCTATTAAAAACGGGATGGCGCATTTGGCGTCATCCCGTTTGAGTATTTTCAATTCAGTTTATAATACTGCGTCAAGCTTTTCTGTGAGAACATTTTCCGGAACGGCTCCGACAACGTTGTCTACCAACTTGCCGTTCTTTATAATAAGAAAGTTTGGAATGCTCATAACATTGAAACGCTGGGCGATTGCCGGCTCTTCGTCGGAATTTACTTTACCGACTTTTGCGCGTCCTTCGTATTTTTCAGCGATCTTTTCTACAGTAGGTGCCATCATCTTGCATGGGCCGCACCAGTCAGCATAGACATCCACCAAAACAGGGATATCGCTCTTCATTACTTCCTCTTCAAAATTAGCACTTGTGAATTTGTACTCCATAGTCATTTACCACCTTTCTAAAATAATTTGTCGTTGTACATGAATTTATGTGGAATGCGACATATAATTATCTGTTGCTGTAATCATTATATAACACACATTCTAAAAAATCAAGCATTAAATAATAGTACACAATTAAATTTTGTAGCCGGACTTTTAGGGGTTGAATTCGATCACCTTTCCGGGATTTAATATGAGCTTTTCGTCAAATGCGAGCTTGATGGATTTGTATAAATCTATCATGCGCTCGCCGACAAAGTCAACGAGGTAGTCGATTCGTCCGTTGCCGATTCCGTGTTCTCCCGAGAGCTGCCCTCCCAGAGATTTGGACAGTGCGTAGAGTTCGGTAAGGCATTCGTGGGTTGCCGTCTGCCACTCTTCGTCAGACATATCCGCTCCTCGAAGGAGTTCGGTGTGTATATTTCCGTCTCCGCAGTGACCGCAGGGCTCAGCGCGGAGTCCGTGAGAGAGGGCAATGCGCTTGGCAGCTTTAACATATTCGGCGATTCTTGAGCGGGGAACCACTACATCGCATTCCTCCTGTGAAACGGAGTCTGCCTTCATTCCCTCTAAAATGGCGGCGCGAACGGACCAGACAGAGGCTGCCCGCTCCGGTGTGTCAGCGATAAATACGTCTAAGGCTCCGTGTTTGATGGCAGACTCTGCGCAGAGGTTTACCGCGCTGTCAAGTTCGGTCTGACTGGAGGCGTCATACATTACAATGAGTACTGCATCGCCGCCGGGAACCGGAAGCATTTTGTGAAGGGTCCTCTCTACAATTTCGATAAGCTCCCTCTCCAAAAATTCAATCGCAGTCGGAACAAACGGAAGCTCAAGCACATGGGGAACCATGTCAGCACATTCCTCAAGACTGTCAAACGGCATGACGAGAGTACATGTGCAGTTCGGAGCAGGCATCAGTTTCAGAGTCACCTGTGTAAGGATACAGAGGGTGCCCTCAGAGCCGATGATCAAGTCTTTGATATCATAGCCGGTTGTGTTTTTTACGACATTTGATGAAAAGTTCATTATTGAGCCGTCAGGCATAACCGCCTCGATACAGCGCACGAAATCTCTCGTTAATCCGTATCTTACAGCCTGCATTCCTCCGGCGTTTGTGATAACATTTCCACCGATGGAAGCAGTTTTTTCACTGGAGTCGGGAGGGTAGAAAAGCCCTTCTTTTGCAGCTGCAGCTTTCACATCCAAAATGAGAGCGCCGGGCTCGCAGGTCACGGTCATGTTTTTGTGATCTACCGGGAATATGCGGTTCATTTTCATGACGGAGAGCATGATTCCACCGTATTTGCAGGTGGCGCCTCCGGCAAGTCCTGTTCCGCCGCCGCGGCAGGTCACGGGAATGTTGTTTTCCCAGGCGTATTTCATTATAGAGGAAACTTCCTCTTTGTTTAACACTTCGACGTAGAGTTCGGGTTTGAAGATTCCGTACTCAGGCATCTCGTCGCGGAAGTATTCGTTTGGGATATCATCACCGGTCAGAACTCTTGAAGGGTCGGTTATCTCCCTTATCCTGTCAAAGTCCTTCACGGTCATTTTCTTATATGGGTATGGCATCTTTTTTCTCCTTAATAGTATTGAAGGAATGAATCATTCGCTTCGATTATATCGCACTCTTTTCAGCGCGTTTTTTGGCAAGAGCTGTAAGTCGAGGAATTACCTCAGAGAGATCGTCAACTATACAATAGTGTGCAACATTAAATATAGGCGCATTTTTATCTGTGTTTATGGCGACTATACACTCGGATGCATCCATGCAGGATGTAAACTGTATGGCTCCTGAGATCCCGGCGGTTATGATCAGCTTTGGACGAACGGTTCGTCCCGAGAGACCAATCTGGTGGGAGGTATCGGCATATCCTTTTTCTATCAGTGGTCTTGAAAATGCGAGCTGTCCACCGAGAGCGTCTGCCAGTTCACGACACATTTCTATCTCAGCATCGGATTTGGCGCCCCTTCCTACCGCAACTATAATATCCTCCTCCTCGAGGGTTTTCTGACGTTTCGCCACAATGGATGAGAGCACTTCTATCTTGGAACGTGCCATCTCGTTGGTTACCGGGCATTTTATAATCTGTCCCCGTATATCTGAGGTTGGATGCGCGGCGTCCATAACGCGGTATCTTACGGTGGCAAACTGAGGTCTGGAGTGGGTTATGGAAATCTGCGCCATAACATTTCCGCCGAATGCGGGGCGGATCTGCACGAGATCCGTATTCGTTTTTATGTCCAAAACAGTGCAGTCTGCTGTAAGTCCGGTGTGGAATCTGGTCGACAATCTGGGAGCGAGAGAGCGACCGAAAGGCGTTGCTCCGATGAGAACACTGTTCGGTTTCATTCGCGATATACAGTCAGCGACCGCATCGGTGAAGCTGTCTGCCTTGAGACCGGAATATCCGGGATGCTCATATACATAAACTTTGTCAACTCCGTATTTGAGGAGTTTTTTTGCGTTCTCCTCAGTGCCCTCAGCGCCGACTATACAGCATGAGACTTTGTAATCTACCTTCTTTGCCATCTTCTGTGCTTCGCCGATGAGCTCAAAGGTTACAGGGTGAATAGTTCCGTTTTCCTGCTCGGCATAGATTAAAAAGTCGTTCCACTTGCTTTTGTCAACAGAGTCCCTCTTTTGCTCAAACGAGATCGCATTCTCGGGACATTCCTTTATGCACAGCTTACACATGCGGCATTTGTCGTCGACTTCTATGCCGTCAGCCGCCATGTTGAGCGCACCGAAAGGACATTTTTTTATACATATGCTGCACAGGGTGCATTTCTTTTTGTCAAATTTAAGAAAATCCATAGGTCACCTCTTATTATTAAATCATTTTAGGCGTTTGCGAAACGCCTAAAGCCGCATAGGTACGGCATTTTTATTGCTACAAAAATGAATAACTCCTCACCAAGTATGGTAAA
>CAJOQF010000108.1 GCA_905236295.1 uncultured Eubacterium sp.
ACATCTACCTGACAAGATGAAGATGTGTTCATCTGAACAAATTTGCGAATTTTTTTCTCATTTTCAAGACTAATTGTAACGTTTTTGGTCATATCATTTTTTCAAACAGCGAAGCTATTTGTATCTCCCCTCTATAAATTTTAAAAAAAGAAAAATCGTGTTTAACGTTAGCATAATTATATAAAATATTCAAGTGCTATATTTTGTGGTATAGAAATTTAATAAATACAATATATCGAATACAAATTTTGAAATATGCGTCAAAAAGTATAAAAATTCGGGAAAAAAGAGTTAATTCCATTAAAAAAACATAAAAACACTGATTATTCAAAAAGCTTGTGGTATATTTGTTTTGTAACATAAAGGTGTTGAAAGGAACGGGTAACAGAAATGAAGAAAGTTCTTTTTTATGGCGATTCAAACACCTACGGATTTGATCCAAGAGGTATGATGGGTGGAAGACTTCCCGCTACAGAACGTTGGACAGAGATACTGGCCACTAACGTTTATAATGAATGGAAGGTCTACTCTGACGGAATGAATGGAAGAGTAGTTCCGGATAATCCATATTCTCTTCTTTCATTAGACAAGTCTGTACTGGAATATAGTCCTTTGGATCTGTTTGCTGTTATGCTGGGAACCAATGATCTATTAAATATGTCAGAACCGGATGCAGATATAGTAGCATCAAAGCTCAGAGATTTTATTGAAAGACAACTTAACAGAACGGAATTTATTGATAATAAGACAGGTTTTCTACTTATTTCGCCACCTCTTATACTACCTCACATGGAGGAAAATCTTGAAGAGGTTGAGGCACAAAGGAAGAGACTTGCTACAGAACTTGATATAATTGCGCAGGAATTTGGTGTTTTCTATGCTAATGCCGGAGAATGGGATTTAGATTTAACTTTTGATGGAATTCACTTGTCTGCGGAAGGTCATGAGCAGTTTGCAGAACACATTGAAAATATTCTTAGAAATATAGATCTTTCTGCAGAGAGAAGAGAAGCAGATGATTATGTTTTAGCAACACTGGCATGATTATTAATTTACACATAAAATAACGCTTGGAATCCACGAGATTAGTGATAATTTCGTGGATTTTTTGTATAATTGAGACAAAAAGAAAAAGTAAGTAGAAATTTAGGTCCCTAAAAACTACTAAATAAAACGTGGAGAATAGATTTTTCATGATAATAGAAGATAGGAAAGTATCAACAAAAAAGGGGGATGAATTTGTCCTTCGAACGCCTGTGAGCTCAGATGCAGCAGAGGTGTTAAGTTTTAGGAGAGATATTGCAGGAGAAACGAAATATCTAATCAGATATCCCTACGAAATTGAAAATTCAGTTGAAAAAGAAGGCGAAATCATAAATAATTACCGGAAGGCAGAGCACCTTGGCATGATAGCAATCTTTGACGGTAACAAGGTTATTGGGCTTTCTTCTATTAATCCTATCGGTCTTTCATTTAAAACAAGGCATCGGGCATGTATGGAGCTGGCTGTACGTAAAGCCTACTGGAATCTTGGGCTTGGATCCCATTTATTGGAGCAGGCGGTGACCATGGCTGAAAACTTTGGATATGAAAGGCTGGAGTTAAGCGTATTTGCAGATAATGCCAGAGCACTCAGATTATATAAAAAGAAAGGTTTTATTGATTGCGGACAAATACCGCAGGCATTTAAGACCATGGATGGTTATTACCATGATGAAATCTTAATGACAAAGAATTTGTGGAAGAGAAATGGATAATAAAAGAATAGTTTTTGCACCCCTTGAGGGAATTACAATTTACAGTTATAGAAATCTTCATTATAAATATTTTTATGAAGGAATAAGCGCCTATTATACGCCCTTTTTGGCAATTCATAAGCACCATGCTTTTAAAAAAAGAGATATCAGGGAGATTATTCCGGAAAATAATCCACAGACAGGCAAAATAATTGTTCCCCAAATAATGGCCGGAACGGCAGAAGATATTCTGTGGGGAGTAAATGAGCTTAAGGAAAGAGGCTTTAACGAGATAAATTTGAATGTCGGATGTCCCGTAGCAACTGTGGTATCTAAGAATAAAGGTTCAGGCATGCTAAAGGATATTAATGAACTTGATAATATATTAAGTGAAGTATTTGATAATAAGGTAATGGACGATGTTTCCTTTTCCATAAAGACGAGGATAGGAGTGGAAAAGGCTGAAGAATTCTATGAAATATTACCTGTCTACAACAAATATCCACTTTCAAAACTCATAATACATCCCAGGATTAGAAAGCAGATGTACCAAGGTCAACCGGATATGGAAATCTTCAAGTGGGCGGTACAAAACAGTAAAAATAAGGTATGCTACAACGGT
>CAJOQF010000109.1 GCA_905236295.1 uncultured Eubacterium sp.
ACACTGTGTTCTATGTGTGAAAACAGTTGACTTATTTTAACATTCTTGTTATCATAATCACGTTGCGTAATAAAAGGTGGTATGAGATGAGAAGACAGGTTTTATCTTTGATAGTTGAAAATAACTCGGGTGTTGTAAGCCATATCTCGGGTCTTTTTTCGAGAAGGGCATTTTCGATGGACAGCTTCACAGCCGGACATACAGCAGATCCGCGATTTACTCGCGTCATTATTGTTGTGAACGGTGATGAGAGGGAGCTTGACCAGATCAAAAAGCAGCTCGCAAAGCTTGAGGATGTAGTTGATATAACGGAGCTTACGCCGAACGAGTCGGTATGCAGGGAGCTTATGCTTGTCAAGATAAAGGCTGATGAGCAATCAAGGCAGCCCATCATAACCGCCACACTTGAAATCTTTCATGGACATATCAGGGATGCGGCCCCGGATTCATTGATCGTCGAGATCACCGGAGACCAAGGAAAACTAGACGCTTTTCTTACAATACTCTCAGAGTATGAGATTCTTGAATTAGCGAGGACAGGTTTGACGGGACTTACACGCGGCACAAAAGATGTTAAAAATTTTTAGTTCTTAGGAGGAAAGAAAAATGGGTAAAATTTATTATCAGGAAGACTGTAATCTTTCTCTACTTGATGGAAAGACAATTGCCATCATCGGATACGGAAGTCAGGGACATGCACATGCCTTGAACTTAAAAGAGTCCGGATGTGATGTAATTATCGGTCTTTACAACGGCAGCAAGTCCTGGGCCAAGGCTGAGAAGCAGGGACTTAAGGTTATGACAGCTGCTGATGCTGCAAAAGCTGCTGATATAATAATGATCCTTATCAATGACGAGAAGCAGGCTGCTATGTACAAGCAGGATATCGAGCCGAATCTCGAGGCAGGCAACATGCTTATGTTCGCACACGGTTTTGCGATCACATTCAACCAGATCGTACCGCCGGAGGATGTAGATGTTACCATGATCGCTCCTAAGGGACCCGGACATACAGTAAGAAGTGAGTACCTTGAGGGCAAGGGTGTTCCGTGTCTTATCGCAGTTGAGCAGGACGCTACAGGCAAGGCAAAAGATCTTGCACTTGCTTACGCTCTCGGAATCGGTGGAGCAAGAGCCGGAGTTCTTGAGACCACATTCAGAGTTGAGACAGAGACAGACCTCTTCGGTGAGCAGGCAGTTCTCTGCGGTGGTGTTACAGCCCTTATGCAGGCTGGTTTCGAAGTTCTCTGCGAGGCAGGATACGATCCGATCAACGCATACTTCGAGTGTATCCACGAGATGAAGCTTATCGTAGACCTCATCTACCAGAGTGGATTCGCAGGAATGAGATACTCTATCTCAAACACAGCAGAGTACGGTGACTACGTAACAGGACCTAAGATTATCACTGAGGATACAAAGAACGCAATGAGAGAGGTTCTCCATGATATCCAGGACGGAACATTCGCACATGAGTTCCTCACTGATATGAACAGCACAAATCAGGTTCACTTCCGCGCAATGAGAAGAAACGGCGCAGAGCATCCGTCAGAGGCTGTAGGAAAAGAGCTTCGTAAGCTTTACAGCTGGAATGACGAGGAGAATAAGCTTATCAATAACTAATCATAGAACTTAAAGGAGGGGCTGTTTTTATGCAGTCCCTTTTTCCAAAATAAGGAAATGTGGCTTCGATAATCTCAGTCACATTTATAAAGGAGTATAAAAATGGGAATGACAATGACGCAAAAGATACTGGCTGCGCATGCGGGCCTCGACAAAGTGGAAGCGGGACAGCTTATAGAAGCGGATCTTGATCTTGTTCTCGGAAACGACATCACATCCCCTGTAGCCATCCACGAGATGGAGAAGTTTGACAAAAAGGGAGTGTTTAACAAGGACAAGATAGCAATGGTTATGGACCATTTCATCCCCAACAAGGACATTAAGTCCGCAGAGCACTGCAAATGCGTTAGAGAGTTTGCAGCCAGACATGAAATAACCAACTACTTCGACGTTGGAGAGATGGGAATTGAGCATGCGCTCCTTCCGGAAAAAGGATTGACCGTGGCAGGAGATGTAATAATCGGTGCCGACTCGCACACCTGTACTTACGGTGCCTTGGGAGCATTTTCAACCGGTATCGGAAGCACGGACATGGCAGCCGGAATGGCAACCGGAAAAGCCTGGTTTAAAGTTCCTTCGGCTATCAAATTCAATATCGTAGGAAAGCCATCCAAGTGGGTTAGCGGAAAGGACGTGATCCTTCACATCATCGGACTTATCGGTGTTGACGGAGCATTGTACCGCTCTATGGAATTTGTCGGCGAGGGCATAAAGAACCTTTCAATGGACGACAGATTCACCATCGCAAACATGGCGATCGAAGCAGGCGGAAAGAACGGTATCTTCCCTGTAGATGAGCTCACGGAAGAGTACATGAAAGCTCATTCAAAGCGTCCTTACAAGATATATGAGGCTGACGAGGATGCCGTATATGATGAAGAGTACACTATCGATCTCTCCACATTAAAGCCGACTGTATCATTCCCGCATCTTCCTGAAAATACCAAGACCATAGATGAGGTTGGCGAGGTTGTCATAGACCAGAGTGTCATCGGTTCATGCACAAACGGACGTCTTGAGGATATGCGCATTGCGGCTGAGATCTTAAAAGGCCGCAAGGTTAAAAAAGGAGTGCGCTGCATAGTCATTCCCGCAACACAGCAGGTATATCTCGACTCTATGGAGGCAGGCTATCTCAAGACATTTATTGAGGCAGGTGCAGTTATTTCCACACCGACCTGTGGACCGTGCCTCGGAGGATACATGGGAGTGCTCGCAGCAGGTGAGAGATGCATTTCCACCACAAACAGAAATTTTGTCGGACGTATGGGACATGTTGATTCGGAAGTATATCTGGCCAGCCCGGCCGTTGCGGCAGCAAGCGCCATTACCGGAAAGATTTCTTCACCGGATGAGCTGTAGGAGGTAAGATAATGAAAGCAGAAGGAAGAGTTTTTAAATACGGAGACAATGTTGATACCGACGTTATCATACCGGCGAGATATCTCAATTCATCCGACCCGGCAGAGCTTGCGACTCACTGCATGGAGGATATAGATGCCGACTTCGTAAAGAATGTAAACAAAGGCGATATCATCGTTGCAACCAAGAATTTCGGATGCGGTTCATCGAGAGAGCATGCGCCTATCGCAATAAAAGCCAGCGGAGTAAGCTGTGTTATCGCAGAGACTTTCGCCAGGATTTTCTACAGAAACTCAATAAATATCGGATTGCCGATCATTGAGTGCAAGGAGGCTTCGGAGGATATCGAGGCAGGAGATGAGGTCT
>CAJOQF010000110.1 GCA_905236295.1 uncultured Eubacterium sp.
TCGAGGCTTTCAGGTACGTGCTATCGGGAAAAGCAGGCAAGCATTTGGTCCAGTTATTTAAGATACGTTGTACTAGTGCATCCGTTTCCAAATACTTGTTTTTATGCCGGATTTCCTATATTATGACCACGTATTCGATAAAAAATTCAATCATTTATGGGAGTTAATATGACGCAGGACGAAAAATATATGCGCGAAGCAATTAAACAGGCAAAGAAAGCCTACGCTCTTGATGAGGTGCCGATAGGCTGTGTTATAGTGCGCGAGGACAAGATAATCGCACGCGCCTACAACAGGCGGAACACGGATAAAAACACCCTCTCCCATGCGGAGCTTTCGGCGATAAAAAAGGCCAGTAAAAAATGCGGCGACTGGCGTCTTGAGGACTGCACAATGTACGTGACCCTCGAACCCTGTCCGATGTGCGCAGGCGCTATCGTTCAGGCCCGCATCCCAAAAGTCGTTATCGGCTGCTTCAACCCCAAGGCGGGATGTGCCGGATCGGTCATCAATCTTTTGCAGATGAAGCAGTTCAACCACCAGGTCGAGATTGTCCCCGATGTCTTACACGATGAGTGCTCAACCATGCTCTCACAGTTCTTCAAAGAGTTGCGCGCAAAAAAATTGTGCACAAAGATATGAAAATCTATGGATTTTTAATACTCCAACGTGGTATACTACCTCCTGTAGTTTTTATACACAATTAGAGTGTAAGGAGGAAAATGATAATGAAAATTGGTATTTTGGGATATGGAAATCTTGGTCGTGGAGTAGAAAAAGCTGTTGCTGCAAACAAGGATCAGGAGCTTGTCGCTGTATTTACAAGACGCGATCCTTCAACAGTTAAGATCGCCACACCGGATGCAAAAGTATTGCATACCGACGAGCTCGTTAATATGAAAAATGATATTGACGTTCTCATCATTTGCGGAGGAAGCGCAACAGACCTTCCTGAAATGACACCTAAGTATGCCGCAATGTTCAACGTGATCGACAGTTTTGACACACACGCAAATATACCTACACATTTTTCAAATGTAGATAAAGCAGCCAAAGAAGCCGGAAAGATCGGCGTAATATCATGCGGTTGGGATCCGGGAATGTTCTCAATAGCCAGACTTTATGCTCACAGCGTGCTTCCGGGCGGCGAGGATTATACTTTCTGGGGACGCGGAGTAAGCCAGGGACACTCTGATGCGATCAGAAGGATTGACGGCGTAGCTGATGCAAGACAGTTTACCGTTCCTGTTCCGAGCGCCGTTGAGCGTGTAAGAAGCGGAGAGAATCCGGAGCTCACCACCAGAGAGAAACATACAAGAGAGTGCTTCGTAGTTGCAGAGGAAGGCGCAGACCTCGCCCGCATCGAATCAGAGATCAAGAATATGCCAAACTACTTTGCGGACTATGACACCACAGTAACATTCATCTCACAGGAAGAGCTCAACGAGAAGTACAGCGGACTTCCACACGGTGGATCTGTTATCTATTCCGGTGCAACAGGAGAGAACAAGCACGTTATCGAGTACAGCCTCAAGCTCGACTCAAATCCGGAGTTCACCGGCTCTGTACTCGCAGCCTGCGCAAGAGCTGCATATCGCATGAACAACGAGGGATTATCCGGAGCTAAATCTATGTTTGATATAGCACCGTCATACCTCTCACCGCTCTCAACAGAGGAGCTTATTTCACACTTATTATAATCTGTTTAGAACCAACCGGTTTGCTATTATATCAATAATAAAACAGCCTCCAACTGTCAGTGATAAACCCGACTTTGGAGGCTGTTTTTATTTAACATTTACTTCTTTTTCAAGGTCATCTTTGTTGCAACATAACCATAATACGAATCCTTCTTCGGCTTTACGACCATTACAATAGTTCCGTAATTTGTAGTGTCTCCACTGGTTGAGACCAGATTTGCTGCCATGACTATCTTGTATTTTTTACCTACTTTGTAGATTTTTTTAAACGGAGTAGCCGGGCCGCTTTCTCCCCAATCGCCTTCCAGATACTCTACACCTGTGACCGCTTTGCCAAAAACGCGTTTTGCCTTCTCCTTTGGTGCCACATTAGGATCATACATATACTTCAAAATCGCTTTTCGATTTTTTTTCTTTGAAAAATCATATGTCTTTGTCTGGCACGATTCCATTTCAAACGCAAGCTTGGCAAGCGCTGCTGTGTGAAACTGGTTTGTAAGTCGCTTCAACTTTACCTTCTCCGTTTTGCTGATGGTGGTCGTCACATCCTTTGCATAGGTTGTAACCGGCTTCGTTGCCGCAAACGCGATCGGAACAATAAGCGCAACCGCAATTATTACCGCTATAATACTTCTGGTTTTCTTCATAATCATAGTCCTCCCTTGAATAATGTTTATGACATCATTATATTATCCTTCATTTTTTTATCAAGGCTTTTTCAGAAAACTGACAGTTGCTAAATCTCTCCAACTATGTTAAAATAGACACTCCGAGCAGCCGGAGTGTTAGCGGTACTCTGTACCTGCAATCCGCTATAGCAGGGGTGATGTTCTGCCTCGGGTTTTTTGATGATGATGCAGACTTTTATAAGTGGTGTTGACGTCTTGGTCTTAAGCGGCGGAAACTTGTGAATCGGGTCAGGTTGGGAACAAAGCAGCCCTAAGCAGGACCTTCCGGGTGCCTTGAGGTAGCCGGGGCTGAGCTAACTGTAGAAGAAACGGTTATTTGTCATGATTCAAAGCAGAACGCTCGGTTTGAATACAGTATGTCACTTTGTGGCATTTTAAAAGAGGCCGTCTTTGGACCAATGTCATTAAGTTAAGATGACAAAAGCAAGAGTTCTATATCATAGATGATATAGGGCTCTTTTTTTGTAA
>CAJOQF010000111.1 GCA_905236295.1 uncultured Eubacterium sp.
CTCATTATGGATGTACCGCTGGATGTCACTGTAGAATTGGGCAGAACTACAAAATCTATTCAAGATATTCTTGACTTTGCCCCTGGTACTATTATAGAATTGAATAAAATCGCAGGCGAGCCGATTGATATTGTTGTCAACGGGAAATATGTCGCCAAAGGCGAGGTTGTCGTCATCGAAGAAAGTTTCGGTGTGCGTATAACAGAGATTGTAAATAACGGATAATTGCAGTATAATTACTGTACTTATAAATTTCACAAGAGACGAAGGAGAAAAAAATGGCTAAGAGTGTATTGATTTGTGATGACGCAGCTTTCATGAGAATGATGATAAAGGATATTCTCACGAAAAACGGTTATGATGTTGCAGGTGAGGCAGAGAATGGAGCTAAGGCTGTTGAAAAATACAACGAGACAAAGCCTGATCTTGTTCTTATGGACATCACTATGCCTGAGATGGATGGAATCCAGGCTCTCAAGAAAATCAAAGAGGGAGATGCTAACGCAAGCGTTATCATGTGTTCTGCTATGGGTCAGCAGGCCATGGTTATCGAGGCTATTCAGTCAGGTGCAAAAGATTTCATCGTTAAGCCATTCCAGGCTGATCGCGTACTTGAGGCTATTAAAAAAGTAATTGGTTAGTATTTTATTATCCGGTACAGGGCCGGACATTTGGAAATTTGTTCAGGTCCTGCTGATTTTTATTTTTGTCCTCTTCATGTGTGTTGTTGTTACGAAGTTTGTCGGTGGTTACCAAAAGAACCTCGTCCAAAATCGCAACATGCAGATCATTTCAAGCATGAAGGTTGGCAACAATAAATTTATAGCAGTGATCAAGGTTGCAGACAAATATCTCGTTATTGGAGTCGCAAAGGATAATATTTCCATGCTCACCGAGCTTACCGATGAAGAAGCATATATGATTTCAAGCAAGAGCGGCGAATCTTTCGGTGAGGGCTTCAAGAATGTGATGGAAAAGCTCAAAAACAAATTTCCACAAAATTAGGCTGATAAATGAAAAAATTCAAAAAGGTATATTGTACGGCCACATTGATTTTTGCCATGTTTACAATAGCCTTTGCTCTTTTTTGTTTGTTTACTCCGAGTCGGTCGTATGCAGCATCCACGGATGCAGAGACTATATCCAAAGCGATCGGAGAACCGAACGTCGAGAGAGGGCAGGAGGGCGTAGACGCAAAGACAGATATCAATGATGGCTTTTCAATTGTTTACAACAACGGTGAAGGTACGATCTCGGGTGCATTAAAGATCCTTATTGTGCTTACGGTTATTACGTTGGCGCCATCGCTTCTTATAATGCTCACATCTTTTACGCGTATCATCATCGTATTACATTTTCTGCGAACGGCTCTCGGTACTCAGACTGCGCCCCCAAATCAGGTGCTTATCGGGTTAGCTTTGTTTCTGACTCTTTTTATCATGTCCCCGATATTTTCACAGATTAACACGGAGGCTATACAGCCATTTGACGCAGGCGAGATCACACAGACCGAGGCTATTGAAACCGGACTTGCTCCTATCAGGGAGTTTATGTACGAACAGACACAGAGAAAAGATCTCAAGATGTTTTGCGATATCTCCGGGGTAGATTACGATCTCGATAATCTTGAGGAGATATCTATCACTGTACTCATACCGAGTTTCATAGTTAGCGAGCTCAGAAGCGCATTTATAATGGGATTTATTATCTATATCCCGTTCATAGTTATAGACATGGTAGTGGCGTCGGTACTTATGTCAATGGGTATGATGATGTTACCCCCGACCACCATATCCATGCCGTTTAAGATATTGCTGTTTATCTTGGCGGATGGATGGAATCTCGTTATTGGAAACGTAGTTAAGACTTTCTACTGACAAAGGAGAGTTAGATGATCACACAGGACGTCGTAATCGACATGGCAAGAGATGCATTGTACAACATAATACTTTGCTCTGCGCCGCCTCTTTTGGTGTCGCTTATTGTCGGACTGGTCGTCAGCGTTATTCAGACCGTCACATCTATCCAGGAGCAGACATTGACCTTTGTACCCAAGATCATTGCTGTATTTTTGAGTATAATGCTTTTTGGCTCCTGGATGATGACCAATCTCACAGACTATATGACAAGGCTCTGGGAGTCTTTTGCCCTCTACACGTAAGTGAGGTCTCGTTAGTCTATGTTTGATTACACTTTTACTTTTGAAGAAATACAGTTTTTTCTGCTGATATTTATCAGGATTGCATCATTTATATTTATAGCTCCGTTCTTCGGAATGTCCAACACCCCGGCACGTTTAAAGGTCGGGTTATCTTTCTTTATCACGATGATCCTTTTAAATGTCGTCGATAAGCCGGACATAAACTACGGTGATGTGATCGGGTACGGTATTTTGGTTGTCCGCGAGGCAATTACCGGACTTTTGATTGGATTTGCGGCTAATGTATGCAACTCGATAGTTCTGTTTTTCGGTAATATGGCAGATACAAACATCGGACTTTCAATGGCGAGCGAATATGATCCGCTTACCAGAACCCAGGTTACCGTAACGGGGCAATTATATAACTATCTTGTCCTTTTGCTGCTTTTGATATCAAATCTGCAAAGCTATCTTATCGAGGCTTTCGTTGAGGCGTACCAGCTGATCCCGGTAAACGGAACGGTATTCAGGTGGGATTCACTTTTAGAATCCATGTTGATGTACTGTGTGGATATGCTGGTTATTGCGTTTAGAATTGTGCTTCCGGTGTTTGCCTGCATAATGATCTTAAACTGCATCCTTGGTATCATGGCGAAGGTTGCTCCACAGATGAATATGTTTGCTGTTGGTATTCAGTTAAAACTGTTTGTCGGTTTGTTGTCGATGCTGCTTGTTGTCGAATTGTTGCCGTACATGAGCGATATGATATTCACCGAGATGAGGAGAATGGTCGTCTCGGTAGTTCAGGGATTGTATTAGAGATTATGACAGATGAGATTTTTGCAAAACCGATAATTTCATACGATCTGCAGTTCTTTGCCAAAGACGGCCCCGGCGGAGAGAAGACCGAGGCCCCTACTGCAAAGAGATTAAAAGAAGCGCGAGATGATGGTAAGGTCGTTAAGAGCCAGGAGCTTTCTTCAGCTGCCATGCTGATTACGCTTTTTTTGGTGATGAAATTGTTTATGGGCTATGTTGCAAATGGTCTTATGAACGTTTTCGAACTCTTTTACAACAGAATACCGGATATAACCCGGGACGGAGCGTTCTATCTTTCGGGGCAGGCAATGATGAGTGTTCTTATGACTCTCGGCCTTCGCATCGTGTTGATAGGGGCGCCTTTTTTATTGGCAGGAGTGGTTATATCACTTGTCATTAATATTATTCAGCTTCGTGGAATCAAGGTTACGTTCAAACCTTTAAAGCCAAAGCTATCCAAGTTCAATCCTGCAAACGGTATCAAAAGAATCTTTTCCAAGGATTCAATATTCAAGCTTTTGATGTCGTTTGTAAAGATCGGTGTAATCGCACTTGTCGCCTATATCTCCATTAGAGGCGAGGCTGATAAGCTTTACACTCTATATGATATTGAGCTTCTTCAGGCTATAATCCTCATAGGAAACCTCATAGTCGATACCGGACTTAAGATAGCGATTGTCTTTGTCGCTGTCGGAGTCATTGATTTCATCTATCAGAAGCGCAAGTTTGACGAAGATATGAAGATGACGAAACAGGAAGTAAAGGACGAGTACAAGAATACCGAGGGTAATCCCGAGATCAAAGGCCGTCAGAGACAGAGGATGCGTGAGGCTGCACAGCGTCGTATGATGCAGGATCTTCCTCAGGCGGATGTGATCATTACTAACCCGACGCATATTGCCGTGGCTTTGCAATATGATGAGGGCGTCGGAAAAGCTCCGGTCGTAACCGTCAAAGGTGAAGATTTCCTTGCGCAGAGAATCAAAGAAAAAGCTGCTGAATTTAAGATACCGATCATCGAAAACAAGCCTCTTGCGAGAATGCTCTATACAAACGTTGACATAGGTCAGGAAATTCCGCCTGAACTCTATCAGGCGGTCGCAGAAATACTTGCTTCGATCTACAAAGGCAGGAAGCCTCAAAGATAGAATTTTTATCTTGCTATTATCTAAGTAATAGATTACAATATATATGGCATTTTTTAGGCTCGACAACTATATTTAGCGTTTGAGCCTTGGCATATGCCAATAATAGCGAAGGGAGGCAAAGTGAGTATGAATTTTTTAAAAAACATGCATAAGACTGACGTAGTTGTAGCTTTTTATCTTCTTGCGGCAGTTCTTTTCTTCATTGTTCCCATACCCGCTATGCTTCTTGATGTGATGATCGCGATCAATATAGCCATCGCGCTTGTCATTTTGCTGAATTCTCTGTTTGTTCAGGAAGTTTTGGACATGTCGTTCTTCCCGACATTGCTCCTTTTTACCACTATATTCAGAATAGCGTTAAACGTATCATCTACCAGACTTATCCTTACGACCGGTAATCCGGGAAATATAGTAAGGGTGTTCGGAGAGTTCGTCGGTGGTGGTAACCTCGTAATCGGTGGTATAGTCTTCATTATCTTACTTATTATCCAGTTCCTTGTTATCAATAAGGGTTCTGAGCGTGTAGCTGAGGTTACAGCCAGATTCACACTCGATGCAATGCCCGGTAAACAGATGGCTATCGATGCCGATCTTAATACGGGTGCTATTACGGACGAGGAAGCAAAAGCCAGACGTGAAAAGATTCAAAATGAGTCGAGTTTCTTCGGAGCCATGGACGGTGCTACCAAGTACGTAAAGGGAGACGCAAACGCGGGTCTCATCATTACAGTGATCAACCTCGTCGGCGGAGTTATCATGGGTGTTACCATGAATAATATGGATGCTGCCGATGCTCTTAATAACTACGGTATCCTCACCATAGGTGACGGACTGGTATCCCAGATACCTTCACTTTTGATCTCGCTTTCAACAGGTATTCTTGTCACGAAGGGTGCAAAGGACGAGGATTTCTCGGGACTGCTTATCAAACAGCTCTTTGGTTTACCCAAAGTATTATATCTGGTTGCGGTCGTATTGCTTGCGCTTGGAATACTCACCCCGCTGAGACAGGAGATCTACCTGTTTGGAGGACTTGCGGTATTACTGTTTATCGCCGGTCGACGTATTGATAAAAACCTCGGTATTGAAACCATTGAAGAGGAGGCGGAAGCCGCCGAGGAGGAGGCGTCAGAGATAAGAAAACCCGAAAATGTCGTCTCCTTACTTTCGGTTGATCCTATAGAGTTGGAATTCGGTTACGGAATCATCCCGCTTGCTGACGTGAATCAGGGCGGAGATCTTCTCGACCGCGTGGTAATGATCAGGCGCCAGATCGCGCTTGAGCTTGGTACAGTAGTTCCGATCATTCGACTCAGGGACAATATACAGCTCAATCCAAACCAGTATATCATCAAGATTAAGGGTATACAGGTGACAGAGGGCGAGATTCTCTTTGATCACTATATGGCTATGAATCCCGGTTATGTCGAGGAGGAGATTTCCGGTATTCCGACTTTCGAGCCTTCGTTCCACCTGCCCGCGATATGGATTACGGAAAACCAGCGTGAGCGTGCGGAATCTTTGGGCTACACCGTAGTCGATCCGCCATCGATTATCGCTACGCATCTTACAGAGATCATTAGAAAGCATATAAGCGAGCTTCTTACCCGTCAGGATGTACAAAACCTTGTGGACAATCTCAAGGAGACGAACCCTGTGCTCGTCGAAGAGCTTGTGCCTAAGCTTTTGGGACTTGGTGACATACAGAAGGTATTGCAGAATCTGCTGAAAGAAGGCATTTCCATAAGGGATCTTCTTACTATCTTCGAGACCCTGGCTGATCATTCAACAACCACGAGAGACACCGACGTCTTGACAGAGTACGTAAGACAAAGCTTAAAGCGTGCGATCTCAAGCAAGTACTTCTTGAGCAATGAGACTACAAGTGTTCTCACGCTTGATCCGAAGATTGAGCAGGAGATTATGAATTCTGTCAAACAGACGGAGCAGGGGGCGTATCTTACGCTTGATCCCGAAAAGACAAAGGCGATTATCGCTTCTGTGGAGAGCGAATGCGCCAAACTTGAAAATTTAGGAAAGGTACCGATCATCATAACATCACCTATCGTCCGAATGTACTTTAAGCGACTTACGGAGGATTACTTTAAAGACCTTATTGTTATTTCGTACAATGAGATAGAATCAGATGTTGAATTACAATCAGTTGGCATGGTAACGGTTGCATGATAATCAAGAAATTTATCGGAAAAACTGAAGACGAGGCAAAGAAAAAAGCAAAGTCCGAGCTCGGAGCAGACGCTGTCATTATGAATGTGCGTCTCGTGAAGAAAAAGGGCTTTGCGGGGTTGCTTGGACGTCCTTCGTATGAGGTGACTGCAGCGGTAGAAGAGAAAAATGAACCATCCGCAAACGGTTCAAGAGGTTATTCTCCTGCCGGTCCCGGCAAAATTAATTACGAGGCGGATGAGGACATCAAGATTCCTCCGCTTCCAAACAGAAATATCAATCCTGATGCGAGGGCTATAGCTGACTCCATAAAGGAGATCAAGCCTATATTAAAAGAGCACGGTGTACTTGACCGTGACAGTATGCCTATTTCAAACATCAAGAATATTACCCCGGAATTGCCTCCGGAAGACAGCGCTATCTCCAGATTTCAGAAAAACAGGAAAGAACCTGTTGAAAACGAACGCGTAAAGGCTGTGGAAAAGAAGATAGAGTCTCTTCAGGAAACCCTAAAAGAGAGCAAAAAAGAGCCGATTGATTTTAAGGAAGCCGCCGAGAAGAAGGCTGCAAAAGGCAATCTTCGTGTTATTAAGATGATCTATAACATTCTTATCGAAAATGAAGTTAGCGAAAAATACGCCAACCAGATTTTGGATGAGGCAGAACCGGCTTTTTCTTCAAACAACAATATGGATGTCATTCTCTCGAATGTATACCAGAAGATGGTCTTAAAATTTGGTCAGCCAGCGACTCTTAAACTCGGCGAGAAAAAACCTAAGATCGTTTTCTTTATCGGTCCTACAGGAGTCGGTAAAACCACTACGATTGCAAAGATTGCATCTAAACTGAAGATTGAAAAGGGCAAGAATATCGCTTTCCTTACAACGGACACTTACAGGATTGCCGCTGCAGAACAGCTGCGCACTTATGCAAATATATTGAGTGCGCCTCTTTCTGTTGTATATTCTGACAAGGAATTAAAAGATGCGGTCGCAAAACTAAAAGGTCATGACGTGATATTGGTTGATACTGCAGGTTTTTCCCACAAGCACAATGAGCAGAGAGAAGAGTTGAAATCATTACTTGGAGCCTTGGACAAAAAATACGACAAAGAAGTATTTTTGCTTTTATCCGCAACCACAAAGAACAAAGATCTTCTCGATATAGCTGATTCCTATAAGGAGATCTGTGAGTATAAGATGATATTCACCAAGCTTGACGAAACTTTGAGATATGGAAATCTTTTAAATCTCAAGCTCTATACCGGAGCTGATATCGCGTATACTACAAACGGACAAAATGTACCCGAAGATATTGAGGAGTTTAACTCTCAGTACATAGTAAAACAATTGCTGGGAGGAAAATAAATGGATCAGGCTACGGGCTTAAGGAATATTATAAAATTTAATAAAGAAAAGCAACCGGCGCCTGCGAGAGTTATCACTGTGACAAGCGGCAAAGGAGGGGTTGGCAAGTCCAATTTATCTGTCAATCTTGCTGTAAACCTGCGTCGTCACGGTAAAAGAGTGTTGATCTTTGACGCCGATTTCGGATTGGCGAATGTGGAGGTAATGTTTGGCGCAATCCCGAAGTACAATTTAAGCGATGTTATGTACAATGGAAAACAGATAGTTGATATCATTACTAAGGGACCGCTTGATATTGATTTTATCTCCGCCGGTTCAGGGATTTCGGGTCTTAACAATCTTACAAAAGATCAGATAACTTTTTTGATAAACAATATTTCCTACCTCGATTATCTGACAGATATTATCATCATTGATACCGGTGCCGGAATTTCTGATTCCGTACTTGATTTTGTTATTGCCTCGCCGGAGGTGCTTTTGGTTGTAACCCCCGATCCGAGTTCGCTTACGGATTCTTATTCTCTGGTCAAAGCTTTGTATAACAATCCGAAGTTTGATCAAAACCAGACCAGACTCAAGGTTGTTGCAAACAGGGTCAGATCTTCACAGGACGGACAGAATACATATTCTAAACTGTCTACTGTCGTTGAGAATTTCCTTGCAGGCAATCTCGAGTATCTTGGGATGATACCGTACGATTCTGCGATTGATAATGCTATCAGACAGCAAAAACCGATCTCTTTGATCAATGAAAATGCCATTTCGTCCAAGGCTTTCGATGTATTGGCTAACAACCTGGTTAATGGAGCGAATGAGCAGTATATTATGAGAAGGGGCTTTAAAGATATGTTCTACAATCTTTTCAACAGGGCATAAGGAGAAACTACTGTGTCAGATACACTTTTGATACCCGGTACTAAAATTGATATTAAACTATATTCTCAATTAAACACTGGAAGTTCCAAACAAAATATGTTAGAATTCACTAGTGTAATATATGATGTCGGAAAGAACAAATCGATCGATATTGCCATGCCCATGCAGGGTTCTAAAATGATACTTTTTCCGGTTGGCGAGAGAATAAGTATGATCTTCTATTGCGCTGGCAAGACTCTTTATGAGTGCATCGGCGTTGTCTCAAAAAGGAAAAAGGAAGAGGGGCTGTACAAGCTTGAAGTCAAGCTTGTATCAGAGCTTAAAAAGATTCAAAGAAGAGAGCATTATCGACTCAATATATCCGTCCCGATTGAGTATTATGTCTGGCCGTTTTACGAGGCGGGTTCAGACGACAGAAAGGCAGTCATCGACAGCTTCAACTTCCCGATGCCTGACTGGAATGAAGGTATGACGATCGACATCAGCGGAGGCGGTATAAAGTTTGTTTCCGATAGACATTTGAAAAAGAACGAAAAAGTAGTTGTGGTATTACGCGCCGAGGAAACGGTGTTACAGAGATCCTATAAATTTTTGTGCAATATTATTGAGTGTTACAAGCTGCCTGAACCGGCAGTCGGATTTGGTAACCGAGCTCAGTTTATTGGACTGAACGAAGACGAGCAGGAGGAACTTGTTAAGTTCATATTTGACGAGGAAAGAAAGCGTATTCAAAGAAAGTGGAGATAGTGTATGAAGAAAAAACTGCTGGTTGTAGATGACTCTGCACTCATGAGAAGAGTAATCTGTGATATAATCAATTCTGACAATGAGTTTGAAGCAGGGGATACGAGCAAAGATGGACTTGACGCTTACGAAAAGATTAAAACCGGCAAGTTCGATGGCGTTCTCTTAGACGTCAACATGCCACGTATGAACGGTCTTGAACTTCTTAAAAAACTTAACAAAGAGAAAATCAACATTACTGTGATCATGGTCAGCACTTTGACCACCGAGGATGCGGATGTTACTATCGAAGCGATGGAGCTGGGAGCTGTTGATTTCGTTACCAAGCCCACCAACATCATGGAAGCCAAGGGAGAAGATTTTAAACAGAATCTCTTAAGCGTCATGCATGCAGTACTTCGTAAAGGTAGCTCTGCCAACCTTTTCAAACCGATCAGAAGACCGGTCAAGCCGCCATCAAAGACTATTGGCACATCAGTGCCCAAAGGCGGAGTACTCGGATCGGGAAAGAAAAAACTGGTTGCGCTCGCTTGCTCTACAGGCGGCCCCAAGGCATTGCAAAGTGTTATAC
>CAJOQF010000112.1 GCA_905236295.1 uncultured Eubacterium sp.
CTCATAAAGCTTTGTTGACTTGCCGCTCTGACCTGAGATGATAAGCGGAGTACGAGCCTCATCGATAAGAACCGAGTCAACCTCATCGATGATAGCGTAAGCGAGTCCTCTTTGAACAAGCTGTTCCTTATAGATAACCATGTTATCTCTAAGGTAATCAAATCCGAGCTCATTGTTTGTGACGTAAGTAATATCACACTCATACGCTTTCTTTCTCTCGTCATGCTCCATGTCGTTTAAGACAACTCCGACCGTAAGTCCCAAAAACTCATGAATCTGTCCCATCCACTCAGCATCACGCTTCGCAAGATAGTCATTGACTGTTACGATATGTACGCCCTTTCCGGTCAACGCGTTCAAGTATGCCGGAAGAGTCGACACGAGGGTCTTTCCTTCACCGGTTTTCATCTCTGAAATACGTCCCTGGTGAAGAACTATTCCACCGATAAGCTGAACTCTGAAGTGCTCCATGTTGAGCACTCTCTTACCTGCTTCTCTGACTACGGCGAACGCCTCTACCAAAAGGTCATCAAGCGTTTCACCGTCCTGATATCTTTTTTTGAATTCTTCTGTCTTAGCTTTGAGCTCCTCATCTGTAAGCTCCTGCATCTTTGGTCTTAATGCTTCAATTTTATCTACAAGAGGTTTTACTCTTTTTAGCTCTCTCTCCGAATGCGTGCCAAATATTTTCTCAGCAATGCCCATATTTGTTTGTCATCTCCTAACTTAAAACTTAACATTTTATCTGAAATCTCGATAAATAAGCGCAATTACCTTGCGCTTACCGTACAGATTTTAGTATTTTAACATTTTTTCAAATAACACACAATAGCCTGAATATTAACATTGTGTGAACCACAGGCTAAAATGTATGTTAAAATAGATCAATTTTATGAATTGTTTTTTTGAATCTCACTCAAGTAAGACACCGCTGAAAGTGCCGCAACATTACCCTCTCCGGCAGATTTAACATACTGGTACGGAGTACCGGTTATGTCACCGCATGCAAAAACTCCGGGGATACTCGTCTTCATGGATCTGTCAACTTTGATGCTGTTGCCTTCCATCTCAAGTCCGGCAATGATCTTCTCAGGAGAGATATTGTCTCTTAGAATGAACACTCCGTCAACTTCGATATCTCCGGCCTTCAGTTTAAGACCTTCCACCTTTTCCTCTCCGATCACCTCAAGCGGCATACTGCCGACAAGCTCTACATTATCAGGCGATGATGCTCCTCGAAGCGCATCATTTAAAGAAAACTTGCCCTCCTCATAAAGCGGAATGTAGTAGACTTTTGAACAGATTTCCGAAAGAAACATTGCCTCCTCGACTTCTTTTTCAGACTCAGCTATAACGGCAACCGGCTTGTCCCTGTAGAAATTGCCGTCGCAGGTCGCACAATAACTGACTCCTCTTCCGAGAAGGTTGTCTTCGTTCTTATATGGTTTCCCGAAGCTGATACCGGTAGCAATTATAACCGAAGTAGCCTCGTATATTGTATTGCTCTTGGTCTGGAGACCGAAAACTCCCTGCATATCAATTATAGAAGTAACCACTTCATCTGTTATCGCAATGCCAAGGCTGTCAAGGTGGTTTTTAAAATAGCCGTTTAACTGCAGACCCGAGACATTTGGCAGTCCCGGATAATTGAGAATCTTTTCGGCTTTGTCAACCTTTGGGCTGAGCGCAGGATTTCCAAACAATGCAATGTTCTTGTTTCTGATTTTTAAAGTTATCGCCGCCGAGACCCCTGCCGGTCCCGTGCCGATTATCGCAACATCTACTCTTTCTCCCATGTATCTCCTTTAACTAAACTTTTTATCTATCACTCCGACATTCTCTTTGCCGCTCTGACTACGTGTTCAAGAAGAATGCTTGTGGTTATCATTCCGACTCCTCCCGGAACCGGAGAATATGCCTTTACCAAACTGTCGGCATCCTCTGCCACAACATCTCCGACCAGCTTGCCGGTGTTGGGATCTATGCTAGTTCCGACATCTATTACTATCTGTCCCTCACTAAAGTATCCTTTATTTACAAGCTGTGCCTTGCCCATGCATGAGACAAGGATGTCTGCTTTTCTGGCAATCCCTGTAATATTATTTGTTCTGGTGTGACAGATCGTAACCGTCGCATCTCTGTATGTAAACATCATTGCAAGCGGTCTTCCGACAACTATGGAACGACCGAGCACAACAACATTTTTACCTGAGATCTCTACTCCGTAGTGATCCAACATTTCCACTACCGCCTGAGCTGTACACGGAGCATACCCGATATCTGCGTTTGTAAACACTCCGCTCAAAGATCCCTCCGTGCATCCGTCCACATCCTTTATGGGTTTTATCATACGCATTGCCCTGCCCTCGTCGATATGAGCCGGCAACGGTCTAAACATAAGGATTCCATGAACGGTATCATCATAATTGAGGAGCTGAACCTCTTTATAAAATTTATCAACCGGCACATCAGTCGGAAGAACAACGTTCTTTATGCCCACTCCGATCTGATCTGCGCGCTTTTTGGCCGCATTTTCATATGCAATGTCATCCGGTCTGTTGCTGACTCTAAGTATCGCGAGAGTCGGCATAACACCTTTTGACTTTAATTCACTTACCTCTTTTATAAGTCTGTTGTTCAAGCTTTCTACAACCGGTTTACCTTTAAATAATTCCGCCATATTAACCTACTTTCTTTAATACTTCGGCGCTAACCTTATCTGCTCTGTCCCCGTATTCCGCGAGCATATCATCGGCATCTTTTTTCATAGCGTCGGCGTATGCCCTGTCCTTCATAAGGCCAACATTTATCTTTACATTGAAATATGCTCCCAGAAGAGCTGCCTTTGCACAGGCTGCACCAACACCGGCATCTGAGATTGCAAGCTTTGAGCCCTTATCGGCAAAGCCCTCCAGCAAAACTATCACCGCACAGCACTCTCTCATAATATCCATAGGAGCACTGCAGGCTGTCCGAAGAGCCTCTTCCATTGTCTTCTCACGCTTCGGATCATCCTTCGGTATTGAGTAAGCCTTGGATAGGGGGTCAAAACATTTTGCATCCTCATCGATCAATGAAAGAAGCCTGTCCATATGTGCCTTTGAACTCTCCATAAGCTTTTTTATGGAATCCTCGACATCTGCATATTTCTTCTTTCCTACAGTGAGACTTCCAACCATATTCCCGAGAGCCATAGCAAGCGCTCCGACTAAGGCCGATGCACCGCCGCCCCCCGGAACCGGAGCCTTTGAGGCAAGTACTTCTGTGAATTTTTCTATACTGTATTCTTTAAAACTATCCATTGTATCCCTAAGTCTTTCTATCGTAATTTCCAAGCAAACAAAAAAATGACTATTCGAAACCGCAGTCTCGAATAGTCATATAATAACAATAATTGTCTGTTTTAGCAAGTTTTAGAGACGGAATTGTCCAACGACCTCTCCTATCTGATCTGAGTTCTGATGGTTGGTGTCGGTAATCTCACCCATCTTGTCAGAGATATCCTGCATGTTCTCATTCTTCTCAACGATTTCCGTAACCGCACGCTCGTTCTCTTCGGATGCCTCGGAAACAGCCTTTGCACTGTTTACGATATCCTGCATGTAGTTGCGAAGCTCATGCATGCTCTGGGTGATAGCTTCGATCGCGTTTTCAATCTCCGCCGACTGTATGCCATACTCCTCGGATACATTTGCGAATCCCTCAAAGTTCTTTAAGATATCATTCTCCATGTAGTCAATAATATCTGCGAAGCAGTTGCGGACGTTGTCGATTGAGGTGTTTGAATCACGGACAATATCCTGAATATGTCCGGCTGTTGTAGCACTCTGCTCAGCAAGCTTTGAAATCTCATCAGCAACTACAGCAAATCCCTTACCTGCCTCACCGGCACGTGCTGCCTCGATTGAAGCATTAAGTGAAAGGAGATTCGTCTGTGAGCTGATCTCAAGGATCTCGTCTACCATCGAATTGATATTCTCTATTGCATGGAGACCATTGACTGCCTCATCAATCTTATCCTTCTGCGCATCGATGGTATGACGGCTCTTCTCGAGAGAGGTATTTGCATTAACCTTGATTTCCTGTGCCTTAGAAAGAAGGTTCTCTGTAACATTTGCAGACTGATCAACCTGCTCTGTGATCTCATCTACTGAGTTGAATACAGAGTCAACAGCTTCCTCAACAGTCGCAACACTCTGATTGGTGTTTGTGATACTGGCAAACAGCTCCTCTGTAATAGCCGCATTGTTCGTGACGCAATCCGAGAGTTCCTGCATAGTACCGCCGAGTGTATTGGCTGTTCCGCCGATGTCATCTCTGCAACCCTCAAGCTGATGAACCGCTTCCCTGAGGGAATGCGCCATGTTTTTCAACGCCCCTACCATGCGTCCTATCTCATCTTTTCTCTTTGCAAGAGGTTTAAGATCATCCGTAAGGGTAAGGTTGAGGTCTCCGAATCTCTGAATAGTCTTTGCAATCTTCGGAAGTCCGCTCAACATACTTGAAGCAACTATAGCAGCCACTACCGCAATCGCAACTGCTACCGCTATACAGATAATTGCGATAAGCCTTGCAATGGAATTGGAAGCTGCAAATACCTCAGATGTCTTGTCTTGCATTGTAAACAGCCATCCCTTATCGGCCATATAATAATTGGCAGCTATATACTCCACACCATTCTTTTTTGTATTAGATACTATGATATCTTCCGGTGATGTCTCTTTTACAGTCTCGACAGCTGCTCCATACTCCGGATCATTATCAGCGACAGCCGCACCTATAAGAGCCGGATCCTCGCTGTTAAAGAGGTATTGCCCCGTGTTGACATCGACAAGATAATAATTAGCATTTTCCATGCCCTTTACCGGCTGTGCATCAAACATATCAAGCAAAGGTTGCGTTATTGCACCTCCACCACAAAAACCAATGAGCTTTCCATTTTCATTTCGAATAGGTACATAGTTAACGATAACTACCTGTCCGCTATTCGGCGATACTCTCGCCCCAGCAAAAAAGGTTTCTCCCTCTTCTTTAACCGCATCAAGGCTTGCAATGAGCTGGTCTCTTGCTTCACCCTCCTCGCGCATTAAAGTTCCAATAGTATCAGGATTGGAATGTAACAGGGTATCTGTATTGAGATCACCTAAAAACAACCCCTCGAATCTGTCTGGGAAAACACATTCTTTATAATGCTGTACATACGCCTCTCCGGATTTAAATGTATAATCCCCTGCAATCGGCTCTGCCTCTCCATTCTTTTCTTTAAGATACATTCCCAGCAACTCATTTTGCGAAAAGCCGACAACAGCATTCTTTATGGATGTATTGTACTCATTAATCAGACTGACCCTCTGCTCGACAGCTTCAGAGAGCAACTGCTCTGCATCGGTCTGAGCCATCTGAGTAACCTTTTTCTCAGTAACAAGGAAAAGCGCTGCCATTCCCACAACGACTACAATCAATATTACTGCTGTAAGCTTGGTCGATAGTTTCTTCATATGATTTACTTCCTTTCCCTTTAAATATTTAATTTTTCGAAAAAAACTATATATATATAATACTACTTTTTTATGTGTAAAATCAATAATTTTTACGAATTTTCGAGTCATTTTCTGACAATTTTGTATAAAAAAGAGAATATCCCACTGTTTATCGCAATGGGATATTCCCTTTTCCTTTAATAAGCCAGATCAAGATGTTGCACCGTCCCCGCCGTTCCATCTTCCATCAGATAAAAACCTGATTTTCGGATAGCCGCATAGGGATCATTTGTCCGCATATCATTGAGCGAAAATTCAGTGCTTACACTTGCAAGACATATCGCTCCGACACCGGCTTTCGACAGACCCACCAGCCGATCCTTCCCATCAGCATCCTTTGACCAGATTAGAAGATCCTCAAAAACGCTGTCATTTTCATCTATCCAGCCGTTTCCGTCCTCATCATATTTCGCAAGATCTTTAAATCCGTCTCCGGAACCGGTTCCAAAAAGTTCCGATCCATTATCTATCGTTCCGTTTTTGTCTTTATCGAGAGCCAGAAACCCTCCCGATGTCGGCATATGAATCTCATCAAGAACACCGTCACAGTCCAGATCAAATGTAAAGGTCTGATCGCTAACCTTCGCAACATCACTGTCAAGATTAATCACAAGCGGATCCATATATGTTACCTGTTCCAATTTTGACGCATAGGAACTTGTTTCAAACTCGCGCGACATATTGAGATTGATATTGAATTCAATCTCTCTTCCGTCTGCGGTCTTCACTGTACCGGTCGTGGAAAACGACGTATTCTCACTCTCGTACATTGAATAAGACATCTCAAGTCTCTGGGTTGATGTAACAAATGAATTGTATCCATACCCGTTGGTCTGTGCATAAGCATCGAAAATCGAGTTTCCTGTTTTATAATCAAACGGACGTCTACCGAGCAAGATGTTCATAAGATAACTCAGGGTTTCATATCGAATCTCATGCATGGTTTTTGCATAGTCGGTGTCATTAGAAATATTTTTCATCTTCGCCGACTTGAACCCGCCAAGTAAAATAGAGAAACTGCTCTCTCCATCAGTACCGTCATCTCCCTTTTGAGATACTGATTCGCCACCATCCTCCGTGCCCATAGCCTTTATCTCCGGCAATGTCGCCGCACGGGACATGATAGCTTCCTGCTTGACTACGGCAGATTCAGTCCTTTGATACTGCCTAGCTGAAGTCATCGCAATGTTTGCCGAGTCAATCTTCATAAGCTATTCCTCCTAAAAATCTTTTTCTTCAATATTCAATTGTCAATGTATCGTGCACGAACAAATACAAAACGTGTGATAATATCATCCCCTGATATCAATCACACGTCCTGTATTTTATATATCGGCATAGCCCCGAAAAAAATAACCTCATAAGGCAGTTTATTCGTTTTTCCGGCTTTTTCGCACCTGTACTGCTTCTGTTCAGTTTCAACGATCTCACGCTGCCAGCCATCCGCCCATATGTGAGTTGTTCTATGTCTAATGCCCTCGGCATGCGCCTGTGATCTGGTCACTGTCTCGCCCACGACTCGGTAGCAATGGGCGTCTGTTTGTTA
>CAJOQF010000113.1 GCA_905236295.1 uncultured Eubacterium sp.
GAATTAGTAAATTCCACCACAATGTTTGGAATTAGTAACTTCCACGGTTGGCTTAAGAGGGGTGGAAGTTAGTTTTACAATTTACTATTAAGATTGAAACCTGTGGGGCGGCTCCTTTTTTTTGACTTGATACCACTATATATGTTATACTACAAATGACTATGCGATGAGGAGAAATACATGGTTAAGATAGATCGTTTGGAGCAAATGACAAAATGTGCGATATACGAGGAGAGGGACGGAAAATGGACTCTCCCGATCTCAAAGTATCATCGCTCTGATTATGTGAGCATGAATATGTTCATATCATTTGTACTGTCCACGATCGCATTTTTTATAATCGCCGGTGGGTATCTGGTTTATCTGCTCGACGCCAACAAAGATCTGGCCAATATTTCCTATTCATCGATCGGGGTGATCACCCTGGTGTTGTATATCACCTGGGAAATTCTTATTCTGATCATAACATTTGTTTATTACCGGAAAAAGTACCATAAGGCGAGAAAGAGCCTCAGAAAGTATTACGAGAATCTCAAAGAGCTGAACAAGATGTACAGCGAGGAGAAAAAGGCGACCATGTCCTTTAGCTCTGAGCTTAATAACGACACATTTATGACGTTGTAGACAAAGCCCCAAAGGGAGAATCAAATGACAACATTATTAGGTATACGAAGTGCGCTTGGACGCTTTTACGGCGAACATGAAGTCATCGCAAATGTGATACTCAAGTTTTTGATGTCCATCGCAGCATACATAATCATAACTTATTACCTCGGATACAACGAGGCTCTTAAAAGCGTATTGGTAGTGATCGTGCTGGCGCTTATCAGCTCAATACTTCCGGTGGGCGCCACTATATTCATCAGCGCTGCGCTTATAGTGGTTCATCTGCTTTCGCTTCATTGGGAGGCGGCAGCCATCACGGCGGCGATCTTTATTGTGATCCTGTTTATGTATTTCAGGTTCGCGCCAAAACATGTCTACCACTCGCTTCTGACCCCTGTCTTTTTCGGACTGGGTGTTCCGGCGATCATGCCGGTTTCGGCGGGACTCTTAAGAAGCCCGAGCTCCATAGTATCGGTAGCCTGCGGCACGGTTGTATTCTATTACCTGCGTGGTATCTCGCAAAACGCAAGCCTTATTGCGGGTACATCCGAGACGGTATCGTCGCAGAGCATTGTCGGAATTGTGTTAAAACAGCTCTATGGCAATGTCGACATGTATATCGTAGTGGCTATATTTGTGGCGACAGCCGCGATAGTCTATCTTATCCGCCGCACATCCATCAACAACTCGTGGAGCATTGCGATAACCGCCGGAGTCATATTCAACCTCATGACAATGCTTGTATATTACGTGCTTACGGAGACTGTAGGCAAGATCATACCGCTTGCGATCGGCGAGGCAATTACGTTTATTGTATGTCTGGCTCTTGAACTTTTTGTGTTCAACCTTGATTATACCAGGGTGGAAAGAGTACAGTTTGAAGATGATGATTATTACTACTATGTAAAGGCTATCCCGAAACGCTACGTTTCGGAGAAAAAGATGGAGGTAAAGACTTTTAATCGCGTCGATTCAAAAGATGGGGGCGATAATGTGGATGAGGATACATTATGATTGAATCTTTAATATCAAATGCGTATTCCTTCAAAGACCGGTTTTTATTCTGGTTGGATGTCCCGAGAATAAGAGTCACAGATATTGTCGAAATAGTGATCCTGGCCATCATTTTTTACGAGTTTATGGTCTGGATCAAAAAGACCAGGGCTTGGCAGCTCTTTAAGGGTCTTTTGATAATTATTATATTTCTGGTAGTCGCAGCATTGTTTAACATGGACACGATCATCTGGTTGGTCAGCAAGATATTAAACTTTGCTGTCATCGCAATTATTGTTGTGTTCCAGCCGGAGCTCAGGCGGGCGTTGGAATCACTCGGTACCAGAAAATTCTTGCGACGGCTTTTTTCACAGGACTTCTTCAAAAATCAGGAGGGAAGATTTTCAGAAAAGACAACGGCCGAGCTTATCAAGGCCTGCTATCAGATGGCAAAGGTTAAGACCGGAGCGCTGATAGTAATAGAGAGAGACAGTGCATTGGAGCAGTATGAGAGAACGGGTATTACTCTGGATTCCGAGCTCTCATCACAGCTTCTTATAAATATATTCGAGAAAAATACACCGCTTCACGACGGTGCGGTTTTGGTGCGGGGAGACAGAATAACATCTGCCACCTGTTATCTTCCGCTGTCGGACAACCCGAACCTGCCAAAGGAACTCGGGACCAGACATCGTGCAGCCATCGGTATCAGCGAGATCACAGATTCGCTGACGATAGTTGTATCCGAGGAGACGGGAGCGGTATCGGTTGCATACAGAGGAAGTATTTCGAGGAACCTCACGGAGATGCAGCTTGAAGAACAGATAGAAAGCATAAGAAAATACACTCAGAAAGACAACTCTGAGGAAAAGGAGGCCGGATGATGAAAAAAGTATTAAAAGTCATCACGAACAATTTCGGCTTCAAGGTTCTCGCTGTTGTTTTTGCCATTATTTTCTGGATGATAGTAGTAAGCGTAAACGATCCCAACTCGACAAAGACATTCACCGTTGCAGTGACTATGGAAAATGAGAATGTCATAAGTGAGATGGGCAAGGTATATGAGGTTTTGGATGACTCGGATGTCGTGTCATTTGTGGTCACGGGAGCGAGGTCGGTGGTCGATGAGCTCTCCGCCAGCGATTTCACGGCTACGGCAGACTTAAGCCAGATTCAGGGAATGTCCCTGGTTCCGATAGAGATCTCAGCCTCGAAATATGCCAACAGAATCTCAATAGAAAAGAGAGATCAAAACGTCAGGGTGTCCGTGGAGGATGCGATAGAAAATCAGTTTGCGATATCCACCGACACGACGGGTACTCCGGCGGATGGATGTGCGGTCGGAAAGGTTTCCGTCTCGCCGAATGTCATTACGATATCAGGTGCGGAATCATTGGTGTCGAAGATTGCCAAGGTTGTTGCAACGGTCAATGTTTCCAATATGTCCGGCGATGTCACCGACAGGGTAAAGCCGGTGCTCTATGACAGCGAGGGTGCGATCATCAATTCAGAGAATCTGGTATTCTCACACAAGAAGGTAAAGATCACCGCAAAGATAGAGGGAGTCACATCCCTGGATATAGACTTTGGTTCAACGGGAGAGGTTGCCGAAGGATACTATGTAAGTGAGCTCAAGGCTTCTCCGACATCGATTTCGGTTCAGGGCAAGGATTCTGCTATAAGTGGCCTTGAAAAGATTGTTATTCCGGACAATGTACTGGATGTGAGCGGAGCGAAGGAGAACGTCACCGTGACGGTCGACATCAAGGACTACCTGCCAAGCGGAGCCCAGCTCGTGGACGAGGATC
>CAJOQF010000114.1 GCA_905236295.1 uncultured Eubacterium sp.
ACGGAGTTAAATGTGCCAAAAAGCTCGGCATGTATGTGATCATAGACTGGCATATATTAAGTGACGGCAATCCGTTGACCTACAGATCCGAAGCAAATAAGTTTTTTAAGAAGGTTGCAAAAAAATATGCCTCCTATAAGAATGTAATGTTTGAGATCTGCAATGAGCCTAACGGGTATGACGGCAACTGGGCAAACATTAAAAAATACTCCAAAAAGATCGTCAAAACGATTCGCACGGTCAACAAAAAAGCCATTATTATTGTAGGTACGCCGACATGGGATCAGGATATAGAAAATGCGGTAAACAGCCCGATCAAGGGATTCAAAAATATTGCCTATTCCTACCATTTTTATGTGGGTACGCACAAAGATGATTTCAGAAACAGACTAAGGTCAGCGCTAAAGACCGACACGCCTGTTATTGTCACGGAGTTTGGCATCAGTGAAGCATGGGGTGGTGGCAACGTCGACAAAAAAGAGGGCAACAAATGGCTTAAACTTCTCGATAAATATAAAGCGGGCAGGGTCATATGGAATCTTTCCGCTAAAAACGAGTCATCCTCCCTTTTGAAACCTACGTGTCGAAAGACCGGTGGTTTTAAGAAATCCGACCTTAGCGAGTCGGGCAAGTGGATCAGAAATAAATACAGACAATAAATAAGGGACTGATATGAAGAAGATTATTTCAATGCTCTTGGTGGTAGTAATGCTGTTCGGGATACAGGTTGTCCCGGTTTCGGCTGTGGATTATTCGGCATACTCTAATGTAGAAAAAAACTGGGGGCTTAGCAGAAGCACTACTCACAGTACTCCTACCGGGCCATCATCTGAAAAGGACTTAAAAAAGTATAATGCTTATTATGTCGGAGATACATCAAAAAAAGTGGTATATTTGACGTTTGACTGCGGCTATGAGAACGGCAACACAAGATCCATCCTGGATACGCTCAAGAAATATGATATCAAGGCTGTATTCTTTGTGACCAAAGCTTTTGTTGTTTCAAATCCAAAGCTTGTAAAGCGTATGAAAAAAGAGGGGCACCTTGTAGGAAATCATACCGATACCCATCCTAATCTCGCAAAATGCAGTGTTAGCAGGATAAAGAGCGAGATAAAGGCGGTCGAGAAAGCGATACAAAACGAAACCGGCTATAAGATTGACAAGGTCGTTCGTCCGCCGGAGGGAGCATATTCGAACCGTGTACTTAAAGTGCTTAAGGATATGGGCTATAGTACGTTGTTTTGGAGTAATGCGTGGTTTGATTGGGATGTGAACAACCAGCCGCCGGTGTCTTCTGTTGTCTCAAAGATCAAGGATTATCATCATAACGGAATGGTGCCTCTGATGCATAATACATCTTCGGCTGATACAAAGGCATTGCCGGAGATAATTAAATATTTAAAGGATGAGGGATACGAATTTGAAAGATTTGATAATTACCTGAAAAAAGATCCGAAACTTAAGATCAGCTTAAAGAGTTTTGAGTATAACGGCAAGCGTGCATCAAAAAAACTCAAAGTAAGATCAAAATCTGACGGCGACATAAAAGTATGCTATTATAAAAAGAAAAAGAAGCTCAAGAGATCACCTTTGAATGCCGGTACATACAAGGTCAAAGTCACAGTTGGAGAAACCGATAAATACCGGTCTTCTGTAAAGTCAAAAATGTTTAAGATCAAAAAGGCAGAGCAACAGCTTGAAGTGCTTCTTAGTATAGACTCTGTTATTTGTGATATTGACACAAAGATCGAGGAGGATTCGGATTACTTATTTATCACAAATAATTCGAAAAATGCCGGAGAGATCAAGATCAAGTATTACAACAGCGATGGCGGTATTATAGAAAAGCCCCAGACTCCCGGTAAGTATACCGTTGTTGTGACCGCGAAGGCAAACAGGAATTACAAGCGTATCTCAAAATCTTTTGAATTTGAGATAATCGAGAATACTGTGATCGATATTTAGCAATTTGGAGGAAAGTACAGTGAGTAATCGAATAATGATGCTCGGAGAGAAGGAGACATTTCTCATCCGCGTGTTAACCAAAAAAATAAATGAGGCCGGATATGAGACGGTTTATGTACCAATGGACGTAAACGCCATAAACGCAGAATGGGAAAAAATTTCTCTTATCACCTACTATATGGATACTGATGAAGTTATACCTATGGAAGTCAGCAGATTCCTTGATGACAAAATGATTGATGACAATAAACAGATGATCGTTATCGGGGATAAGAATGATGTAAACGGGGTATACGACCGTATTCCAAACGAGATGATCTATAAATCGTTCTTCCGCCCGCTGAACAATGACGAGTATATCAAAACGATCAATGATCTGTTCAACAAGATAGCATCGGGTGAGTTAAAGAAGTCTATCCTTATAGTTGATGATGATCCGACTTATGCGGGACTTGTCAGGGAGTGGCTGAAGGCAGACTACAAGGTGTCGATGGTAGCATCTGGAATACAGGCTATGAAGTGGCTCGGGAAAAACAGTACCGATCTGATACTGCTCGACTATGAGATGCCGGTCACCAGCGGAGCACAGGTCTTAGAGATGCTTCGAAGCGATTCGGATACGAAATCCATACCGGTAATGTTTTTGACAGGCAAGAGTGACAGGGCAAGCGTTATGGAGGTGGTCGCGCTGAAGCCAGAGAATTATTTTTTGAAGAGCATAGGAAGAGAAGAGCTGCTCGAAAAACTGGGAGAGTTTTTTATGAAAAAGAAGATTTAGGTCGGAGGAATAATCCTCCGATCTTTTTCGTATATTCTAAATATTCAAAAATAATAAAAGTTTTTCTTGACTATGTTTTTCAAAAAGTATAAGATATGGCTAAAATGTTTTAGCCAAGGAGAAGATTATGGGTAACGAGTCGTCCACCAAGCAGCGCATCATGGAAGTCGCTCTTGATCTTTTTTCACAGAAGGGCGTTGATGCTGTAGGCGTAGAGGAAATAGCAAGAGCGGTTGGCATAAAGGCACCTTCACTCTACAAACATTACAAAAACAAACAGGCAATATTCGATTCTATAATGGAAGAGATGGAACGTCGCTATGAAGATGAAACAGAGAGGATGTACCATCACATCTCACATGCCGAGAATGATAAAGCCAATTATATCTTTATCGACGAGGATGAATTGGTGAGAAGAGAGATGAAGGTTGTCGACTATCTGATGCATGATAATTATGTCAGCAAATTCAGAAAGCTTCTTATTGTAGAACAGTTCAGAGACAAGAAGTTTTCGGATATTTACAATACCAGACATATCAACTTCATGGTCACCTATCACAAGAGGGTTTTCATCGAACTCATAAATGCGAAGGTTATCAAAGACGAGGATCCATACATTATGTCAATTCAGTATATGGCTCCGATATTTGAACTTCTCGCATGGAATGACAGAGAACCTGAGATGGAAGAAAGAACCATAGATCTGATTGAAAAGCACATACGACAGTTTGTGCGTGTATACAGTAATTAAGTTTAAAATTGATTATATACCCATGATTTGCAAAACCTCCCCGGTACCGGGGAGGTTTTGCGTTTTATGCCTTTGAATACATTGTCTTGGCGGTGACGCCTGTCAGCATTCCGATCTTGCCGGAAATCTTGCTGATCTCATCGTTCGGTGCATCGAGGATGACGCTTATGACGGAAATGCCACGCTCCCTGTAGGGGACGCCCATTCTTCCGACTATAAATTCTCTGGATTCGTGAAGAATGGAGTTTAGTTTATCGATGCTTTCGCCGTTGCCACTGCCATCTATTATAATGCCGATTAAAGCTATTCTGGTTTCCATATATTTCCTTTCTATAAGCTGGTCAATGAATTCTTTAGCCAGTCACTGAGTAACCTGAGCCGGTCATTAAGCCTGTCGAAGTGACAGCTTAGAACCTGAAGTCTCTGGCTGTTCCCTCGGCAACCTTCTGGAGCTCGTCGCGAAGTACCGCTTTTACCTTATCGCTTGCAACGTCGACAATGTTCTTTTCGATGATCTCTTTGCCGACTTCCTTTGTGGCAGGAGAGGCGTAATCTGTAAGGTACTCCTGAAGGGTGATAAGCGCGTTAGGCAGACAGCAGTTCTGGATCTGTTTTGCCTTGCAAAGCTCCATGAATCTGTCGCCGGTACGACCCTCGCGATAGCATGCTGTACAGAATGACGGAAGATAATCAAGCTCCATGAGCCATTTGATAACTTCGTCGAGGCTTCTTGTATCGGAAACATCAAACTGTGTTGTATCCTCCGGGCGAACTTCCTCTGTGTAACCACCGACAGAAGTTCTTGAACCGCCTGAGATCTGAGAAATTCCAAGCTGGAGTACGCGCTCGCGGCTCTTCTGAGACTCTCTGGTTGATACGATCATTCCTGTGTACGGAACAGCGATACGGATGCAGGCAACGATCTTTGCGAATGTGTCGTCATCTATGGAATTCTTGAAATCTTTCACATCGATGTCATCGGCAGGACAGACTCTCGGAACGGATATTGTGTGAGGTCCG
>CAJOQF010000115.1 GCA_905236295.1 uncultured Eubacterium sp.
TACGGCTCTTTACAAGCTATACAACACGAATATCCATGAGAAAATCGCTGAAGAGAAGCGAAAAAACAGGCGTGGGAGCCGATCGTAACTGAAATAATAGTGGAATATATGGGGACTTCGCTGTATAATTAGAAGTAGGCGTATAAAATGTGTCTTTACGAAGGCGGTGATTAGATGGTTGGACAGAGGATGACATGGGAGGAAATAAAGGAGATGTATCCTGATCAATGGGTAGGACTTACCGATGTTGTTTATGAGAACAATGATGGGGTTTCTGTGGAATCAGCGATAGTCAAATATACAGATAAACCAAAAGGAGAGCTTACAAGACGGATGCTTGATGGGGAGATTATATCCATTTACACTACGCCAGATCATTTATTTCAGCTTGGAATGGTAGGTGTATTCGGATGAGACAGATAACGCTAACATTAGATACCAAGCAACAACGACCTGTTATACGTTTAGAAAATGCCGTTATGGAATTGATTTTTCATAGCGGCTCTTTTTTTGCCCATTTTTGAAGGATGGGAGGTGAGAACATTGAAAATCAAAAAAGTGGATGACAGACCCATGGTACTTCATACCAAACAGAAGGCAAAGCTCCATGTGCATAAGCCAAGGCAGGCTTCCATAAAGGGGAGCAATGTATATTCTGTAAACAGATCGCCAAGAATTAAGAGCGGAAGTGTCATGCGAGCGAAAACGGCAACCTATCGTACCGCTTCTGAACGGATAAAGGCGAAAGCAAGAAGCCAGTACAGGAAAAGCACAATACACAGCATAGATTCCGAATCGGTAAGAAGAGCAGGTATTGGAAGATTTCGCCGGGCGATACAAGATTCCAAAAGCTCTATCAAAACGAAGCAGACAAATCTGCATATTGCCGAGGTTGCGATTGCATCATCTGCAACAGAACAGTTGGATGGTGGCAAAGAGGTGGAACAGGCAGCCGGTATTGCATATGAAGTCTCCCGACCCGTTACAGATACCGCATCAAAGGGTGCGGATCTTTTCAGGAGAAAAGCGATTGCCAATCGGCAAAGAAAGATCAAACAGGTACAGGCGGGTGGAAAACTGGCAAAGCACTCCATCAGGAATGCCACATCGCATATCGTAAAAGATCCAAGTACGAAAGCTGGAAGAGAAGGAGCGAAACTTGCCGCAAAAACCGGAGTGAAAACAGCCGCAGCAACAGCAGAAACAGTTGCAGGACCGGAAGGGGCAGTAGTTGGCTATGCAGCCGGACAAAAGCTTGCCCAGATGGAGTATAAAACCATGCAGCGAAACCGAAAGATTCGATATTTTCTGGATAAGATGAAGGCAGAAGGTGAGCAGACAGACAGCCTCCCGAAGCTGATGAAAGATCTTGTTACAAGAAAAGCTGCCATGTGGATCAGAAGTGCGGCACCGGCGCTGGGCATTGCGTTTGCATCAGTGCTTTTGATTGTATTTGTAGCAGTGATACCGGCAGTGACGGTAACCACGGTGTTGTATAACTCACCGTTTGCGGTGCTTCTGCCAACATTGGAAGAAGGAGATACCGTCATATCCGTAGCAACAGCGTACTTTAATGATTTCAAAGCTGAGGTACAGCGGATAGCAGATGAACACACCGGCTGTGATGAAGGAGAACTTGTATATGTGAATTATGAGGGAACGGATCCAAACCCCTCTAACCTGTACGACATTATTGCGGTCTATATGGTTAAGCACGGTGTGGGCGAATCAGCGACCATTATCAATGATACTACAAAAGGATGGATCAAGGAAATCGTCGATGATATGTGTACCTATACCACCAAAGTTAAGACAAAGGATGGAAAGAAAACCCTTGTGGTAAAGGTCAGATTGAAAACCTACCGGGATATGATCACGGAGTATGGCTTTGACGAAGATGAGACAGCCATGCTGCAGGAATTGATGAGTCCGGATAATCTAGAGGCAATGGGCTATACCGGTTTTGACAGCGATACGGGCGGCAACCCTGCAAAGTGTTCCCTTACGGAAGAAGAGATATCGGAAATACTGAAAGGTATTAGCGACAGCACACAGAAGAAGGTTGTATCTTATGCGCTTCACAGAGTCGGCTATCCTTACAGTCAGGATCTCCGAGATACGGGTGAATATTATGATTGCAGCTCCCTTGCCTATTATTCATGGAAGTCAGCAGGGGTTGATATCAGTCATGCCGGGGCGACAACTGCGGCAGAGGAAGCAAGAGGACTGGATCAGGTCGGCAAGACAGTATCTTTTTCTGAAATGCAGCCCGGAGATCTGATATTTTACAGTTACGCCAATAATGGGAGATATAAAAATATCAGCCATGTGGCTATCTATGTCGGAAACGGGAAGCTGGTGGAAGCACAAAATGAAAAGAACGGTGTAGTATTCCGTGACGCAAAAAACAGCGGAAGCATCGTACTTATCGGTAGACCGAAAAAATAAATTAGTGGAGGCCAAGAATTGAGCTGTTTGCGAGACAAAAAGCCCCCGGCTGGGTTTCTATAGGTGATGAAATAGATGGACTGGATATAAGAGATGCAATACAAAAGATTACAGATGCCGGAAAGGAGAAGATTTAA
>CAJOQF010000116.1 GCA_905236295.1 uncultured Eubacterium sp.
CTCCATGAGAAGAAGGATAATTCTCTCGAACCCTATTGAAAATCCGCATGCCGGGACATTGTTTCCGGTGAAGTTTCCTATCATATTGTCATAGCGTCCTCCACCGCCGCAACTTCCGCCAAACTCAGGCATTGCGATCTCAAATATAGTTCCGGTATAGTAGCTCATTCCTCTGACCAGTGTCGGATCGAACACAAGCTTGAAATCCGCCTGCTTGCACATCTCAACAGTTTCGATTATCTCGGCAAGATTATTTGCCGTATCCTCCTCAAGATGGCTCTCGATCTTTGCCGCGAGCTCTTTTAATGCGGCAACTGCATCATCAGCCCCTCCGCTCACCGATCCTGTCGAAGTGACAATGTTAAACAGCTCAATATACTTTCCAACCGCATCCGGCGCATATCCCTCTGCGAGGAGTTCATCCTTAACGCCATCTATACCTATCTTGTCCATCTTGTCGAGGATGATAAACACATTATCGTAATCACTCTCGGCAAAGCCGGCATAAGCCGCCATAGCCTTTAAGATACGTCTCTCGTTTATCCTGATCTCAAAACCCTTGAATCCAAGCTTTCCGATCGTCTCGGTCGTTGCAAGGATAAGCTCGATCTCAGCAAGATTTGACGGCTCTCCGATTATATCGATATCGCATTGCATAAACTGGCGATAACGACCTCTCTGCGGTCTGTCTGCGCGCCACACGCTTCCCATCTGAAGCGCCTTGAAAGGACTCGGAAGATCATTTGCATGATTTGAATAATATCTGCAAAGCGGAACCGTCAGGTCGTATCTCATACCGTAATCGACAACATCCGCCTCCTCCCTGGCCGTTTCGAGATTGAGTTTTTCGCCGCGCTTGAGCACTTTGAAAATCAGCTTTTCATTCTCACCGCCCTGCTTGTTTGAGAGGTTTCCGATATCCTCCATGCAAGGGGTTTCTATCTGGGTGAAACCGTAGCGTTTATATGTATCCTTTATAACACCCGAAACATAATCGCGGACGCTCATCTCATAAGGCATTACATCCTTCATTCCATTTACGGGTTTTTTCTTCAAAGCCATTCTAATGCTCCTTCCTGTTAATAATCTCATAACTCGGTCGGCGGTACCCTGCGACAAGATTTTCTGTAAGATTTCTATAAATAATAGTTGTTTTTCTTCGCAAGCACTTCAGAAAAACGTTCGAAGTACGTATCAAGATCCTTGACGTTATCGTAGCGTTTCGCGTGTCCGGGCGAAGCAAAGATCTTTGATACCGTCCCTGCGCCCACCGCAACGACATCCTGTATATCCTCCATCATAAGGATATTGTAGATACCTTCGCAGCCCTCGCGCGCATAACCGACATTTTCAAAATTGCCTTTCATGTTCTTTTGCCTGTACATGTAATAAGGCAAAAGCCCCATATCATTACATCTTTCTGCGGCCAGTTCAACCAGCTCGTCAGTATTTATCATAGTGTAATCTTCATACTCCTCGCTTTCGAGGTTTAGCTTCGCCGTCCTCTTCACCGCGAGAGAATGAACTGTTATTCCGTCCGGCCTTAACTTTTCTATCTCGTCAAATGTACGAGCGACCTCATCCCTTCCCTCCTTGGGAAGTCCCAAAATGAGATCCATATTTATATTATCAAATCCCATCTCCCTTGCAAGGAGAAATGAGTCCCTTATGTCCTTAGCGCTGTGTTTTCTCCCGATGATCTTTAGCGTCTCGTCATTCATCGTCTGCGGGTTAATGCAGATACGGCTGACGCCATGTCTCTTTAAGACGCCAAGCTTCTCTTTTGTGATCGAATCCGGGCGACCGGACTCGACCGTGTATTCGCAGACGCCGTCCATATCAAACAGATCATCCAATGATGTGAGCAGCTTATCCAGCAGGATCTCATCGAGAGCCGTGGGAGTGCCGCCTCCGACATAGACCGAACAGAGTCGTCTGTTCTTTGTAAGCCTGGATACTTCCTCGAGTTCTCTGATAACACAGTCCACATATCCGGCCATATCCTTCGCTCTCTTATCCGCAGGATAAGATGCGAACGAGCAGTAAAAGCATCTCGACGGACAAAACGGAATCCCAATATAAAGGCTGAATCCGCTTTGCAAATCCAGCCGCTTAAGTATTTCCAATTCTTTTTTTGCAATATTGCCTGCAAGTTTTATCTTTACGTCAGAAGTCTGAAAACTGTCTTTCATATATCGAAAGACCTCTTCCTCGCTTCTTCCTTCACGGAACATATCCATGGGAAACTTTGTCGGTCTGATACCGGTAAGCGTCCCCCAGGGAAGTGTAATCCCCGTTTTTTCGGAGAGCAGATCATAGACATGTTTCTTTAGACGGTTTTTTATCTCTCTCATATCCTCCGAACTGTAATCGACATAAGTCCCGTCTATGGTTGCGCCGCTTTCTCCGTAATCAATTGTTATATCCTCACCCGAGCATCCGAATGCTTTCACAAGAGCATCCAACTCATACTCGAGCGCCCTGGTATTTATCGCCATTTTGTTTCACCGGGTGCTTAAAAAAACGGATTGTACTGTTTTTCAAAGCCTATGGTTGTGAGCTGTTCGTGTCCAGGCAGTACCTTTACATCATCCGGCAGAGTAAACAATTTGTCCGCAACAGATCTTATAAGCTGTGATGCGCTTCCGTTAGGGAAGTCTGTTCTGCCTATCGACTGATTAAAGAGCGAATCTCCGGAGAAAACTATCTTCTCCTCCGCAAGGTAAAAGCAGACACCACCCGGAGTATGTCCCGGAGTGTGAAGACACTTTATCTTGAAACCTCCAAGCTCCAGCTCTTCTCCATCCCTTACATAGTGGTCGGCGTCGATGCAAAGTCCCTCACCCATATCAGATCCCATGTTAAACTCAGGGGTATGAAGTGTCTCCTTCTCATCCTCGTGGGCATATACGGGTATATTATATTTTTTCCTTAATTCCTCAACTCCGAGAATATGGTCGAAATGACCGTGCGTGAGAAGGATCGCAACCGGAGTATATTTAGGATACTGCTCCAGTCTGTGAATAACGTCAGATGCCTCCCCGCCCGGATCGACTATGATAACCTTTTCGTCGTCGTCATTTAAAAGGAGATAGCAATTGGTCATGACAGGCCCTATCTCCATACTCTTTACACTAAATCTTGGCATTATATTTATTTCTCCATTTCGATTTATAACTGCGGCTTTTTAAATGAAGCCGCAGTTTAACCCGATGTTCTCTCAACATCAACTACTGATTCTATCTGTCTTATGCGCTCAACTATGCTGCTAAGCTCATCCTTGCCCTTTATCCTGAACGAGACTATGATAGTCGCCATGTTGTTCTTTCCAAGAGCCGATGAGAGTGTCTGTATATCTATGGATCTCTCCGTCAATACCTTCGAAATATCGACAAGCAGTCCCGTGCGGTTGTGGCCGAATATCTTGATCTCTGCGGCATACAACTGATTTGTATTTTCTTCATCGGCTCCGACCTGCCACTCGGCGTCTATAAGTCTAGCCTTGTCGATCTCAGGCATGTTGATTATGTTTATGCAGTCGGTTCTGTGGATGGATACACCTCTTCCCCTTGTGACATATCCGACTATCTCATCACCCGGGATAGGCGAACAGCATTTTGAGAACTTGACCGCAACGTCATGTATGCCCCTTACTGTTATACCGCTCTTGGATTTGTGCGTGAGAGCTTCTCTCTTATATGAAGGAAGTGATGCTCCCTGCTCAAGGATCTCGTCATCCGTAAGAAGCAGTTTTTGATTCTTGTTGTACTCGTCATTGAGCTTGTTTACTATCTGTCCCTCTTTGAGACCGCCGTGTCCGAGCGCAGCCATAACCGAATCCCAGTCTCTGAATCCGTATTTTTTCATGACGGCAGACTGATATTCCGGTTTATTTATAGTGGGAAGATCGATACCCTTTGTCTTGCAGTAGGAAACGAGCATTTCCTTTCCGCGGACAATATTCTCTTCCTTGAACTCATTCTTAAACCACTGCTGGATCTTGTTCTTTGCCTGTGTACTCTTTACTATGCCCAGCCAGTCGCGGCTCGGTCCCTTTGAATTCTGGGATGTAAGGATCTCAATTCTGTCACCGTTTCGTATCTGGTAGTCGATGGTGACAAGTCTTCCGTTCGCCTTTGCTCCGATCATCTTGTTGCCGACTGCGGTGTGAATGCTGTAGGCGAAGTCGATAGGTGTCGAGCCGCTCGGAATGTTCTTTACATCGCCCTGAGGTGTGAAACAGAATACCGTGTCCGAAAACAGATTCAGGTCATTTTTCAGCAGGGACATAAATTCCTTGTTGTCGGACATGTCCTGCTGCCACTCAAGGATCTGACGAAGCCATGAGAGCTTCTCCTCCTCCTGGTTGCCGGTCGGTGCGCGGCCGTTTGAAGACTCCTTGTATTTCCAGTGCGCAGCGATACCGTACTCGGATACCCTGTGCATCTCCCATGTTCTTATCTGTATTTCAAAAGGCTGACCCGTCGGTCCGATAAGCGTGGTGTGAAGCGACTGATACATGTTTGGCTTCGGCATCGCGATGTAATCCTTGAAGCGCCCCGGTATCGGTTTGTACTTTTCGTGGATGACTCCAAGTGCCGCATAACAGTCCTTCACATCTTCTACTATGATCCTTATTGCAAACAGATCGTAGATCTGATCTATGGTCTTGTGCTGGTTTACCATCTTTTTGTAGATGGAGAAAAAGTGCTTTGCACGTCCCTGAATGTCCGCTTTGATATCAGCAGCAAATATCGTCTTGCCCACCTCATCAACAAGGAGTTGAACGTATTTCTCCCTGTCGGCTTTTCTCTGTGAAATCTTCTCCACAAGGTCGTAATACGCCTCCTCGTCGAGATATTTCAGAGAGAGATCCTCGAGCTCGGTCTTTATCTTGCTAATACCGAGTCTCTGGGCGATCGGGGCGTATATGTCCATCGTCTCTCTCGCCTTTTCCTTTTGCTTTTCAGGCTTCATAAAACGCATCGTTCGCATATTGTGAAGTCTGTCGGCGAGCTTGATGATGATAACCCTGATATCCTTTGCCATGGCGAGGAACATCTTCCTTAAGTTCTCTGCCTGGAGCTCTATCTTGTCGGCATCATAAGACAGGCGACTCAACTTGGTCACGCCGTCGACGAGATGTGCAACATCGGATCCGAACTCCTTTTCTATCTCCTCGTCGGTCATCACCGTATCCTCAACCACATCATGCAGAAGGCCGGCGACAATGGTCTCCTTGTCCATCTCAAGCTCGGCGAGGATGATGCTTACGCAGAGCGGATGAATTATATATTCTTCTCCTGATTTGCGCACTTGTCCCTTGTGTGCCTCTCTGGCTATAGCATATGCCTTGTCAACGAGCGACATATCCGCAGACGGATGGTATTTGTGAATACTTTTGGTCAACTCGTTGTAAAGGATCTCCGGACCGGCGAAATCTTTCATCGGCTTAATGCGGGTATCCTTCGGGGCAAGTTCTTTCTCCAGTTTTTCAAGTTCGGCAAGGTCTAAATCTGCCATATTATCACCAACTTTCAAACTGCATTAAATGGCGCAAAAACCGTTACTTACGGTAACGGTTTTTACAGGAATTTATCTTTGCTACTTCTGATTCCTTAAAGGGGTTATGAAACCCTCAAGACAAACTTTTGTATCTCTTTGTCAGTTGTAACTTTTTCAATAGAAGCTCCAAGGCTTTGAAGCTTTTCTTCAAATCTCTCGTAGCCTCGCTGAATGTATTTGATGTCGTCCACAACCGTCACGCCCTCAGCTGCAAGTCCTGCAATAACAAGTGCTGCCCCGGCTCTCAGATCCGGTGCAGAAACTCTCGCGGAAGTGTATTTCTCAACACCTGTGATGATCGCAATGTTGGACTCTACTCTGATGTCGGCTCCCATGCGATTGAGCTCATCCACATATCTGAAACGGTTCTCAAAAATACTCTCGGTAACGATACTTGTACCTTCCGAAAGGGCAAGTACGACTGTCATCTGCGGCTGCATATCCGTCGGGAATCCCGGGTACGGAAGTGTGGTGATGGATGTGTGGGAGAGACGCTTTGTAGCTACGACTCTCACTGCATCATCGAGCTCTTCTATCTGGCATCCTATCTCGGCAAGCTTGGCTGTAGTAGCTTCGAGATGCTTAGGGATGACATTCTTTACTGTGATGTCACCCTTTGTGGCAGCCGCCGCAAACATAAATGTACCGGCCTCAATCTGATCCGGAATGATAGAATACTCTGTGGCGTGGAGCTTTGTGACGCCCTCTATCCTGATCACATCGGTTCCGGCTCCGCGGATGCTCGCTCCCATACGGTTAAGGAAGTTGGCAACATCAACGACATGAGGCTCCTTTGCGGAGTTCTCGATGATGGTCTTGCCGGATGCCATGGCTGCTGCCATCATGATGTTGATGGTGGCTCCGACAGAAACCTTATCCATGTAGATATGGGTTCCCTCAAGGCTGTCCGCATGTGCCGAAATAAGTCCGTGCTTGATATCGACAACCGCTCCCATGGCTCTGAAACCTTTGAGATGAAGATCTATAGGTCTGCTTCCTATATCACATCCTCCCGGAAGTGCGACCTCAGCGTGCTTGTACTTGCCAAGGAGTGCTCCGAGGAGATAGTAGGAAGCTCTGATTTTCTTTATGTACTCATAATCAACCGAGAAACATGATACGGTCGATCCGTTTATGCGAACCGTGTGCGCATCCACACGTTCTACAACTGCGCCGATACCTGCGATGGCATCGAGCAAAACATTTATATCGTTAACATCCGGCAGATTGTCGATTGTGACAGTCTCGTCTGACATTATTGCTGCTGCGAGAATAGCAAGCGCCGCGTTCTTTGCGCCACCAATCTCGACTTCTCCGACGAGAGGATTTCCCCCTTTTATCACATACTGCTCCATGTCCTACCTCATTTCTTGTCTAATAATTTCACTTCATAATAACACACCACAATTCCTTATTCAAGGTAACTTTTGCTGATATTCTTTAAAATTTACCTTATTTTGGCAACATATTTCACAATACACTGAAAAAGCACCGCAGATCGCGAATCCTCGCAACCTGCGGCACCTTTCATCAATGGCAATCGAAAACCATGGGTATATCTCTATTTAACTGTGATAGTAACCTTCTTTGTAGCCTTCTTGTAGTCCGTAGTCTTCTTTGCGGTGAGGGTCACAATGTATTTGCCTTTCTTTGCGCCCTTCTTTAAAGTAACTACTCCCTTCTTGGTCACAGCGATCTTGTTTGATGCCTTCTTTGTAACCTTGTAAGAGATCGTTGTCTTTGCCTTGGCTCCTGAAAGATTAACTTTCTGCGCCTTCTTCTTAACCTTTGCATACTTGACAGTATACGCCGCCTTCACTCCGGTAATCTTCTGTGACTGGGCAGTAACCGTCTCTGTATTTTCAGAAGGATTGGTTGTCTCCTCAGCAGTTCCAATCTGATCAGCTATCTTCTTTCCATCATAGATAAGGACTGCTGTGTTATATGTATAATCTTCGGTTCCACCCTGATTAAATGATCCGAGCTGTCCTGCCGCCGCATCAGAGCTTCCTCCAGGTCCCATCATTCCGCCGCCGTCACTGCTTTCGGATGCCGTCTTTGCCTGAACATCTGCTACAGTATCATATTTTGCAGTGTCCTGATTAGCTATTGTGATAGTCTGACCGCCGGTATATTTCTTTGATCCGACAGTGAGTGTTGCGCTGTCTGCAATAACCACCTTAGCTGTTGAGCCGACAAATGTGAGTTTGTCAATAACAGATGTTCCGTCAACATTCCATACAGCATCATCGGAAAGAGTAATGTTGATATCATTAGCACCGTTATCATTAATTGCATTTGCAACCTGTCCTATATCGTAATACTCCGAAATAGTGAAGTTTGTATTCTGATATCCGAGAATCGCAGTGTCTGCAACATTCTCCACCGCATCACCCTTGAGGGTATTCTTTACATAATCCGAACCTGTCTTTGTGACATGGATAGCAGCTGTGGATGCTGCCGCTCCGGTGAGGGTTGCGCCCTTTCCGAGAGTCACATTCAAAGTATTTCCCTTCAATGATCCGGCTGTTGAATTATCAGAGCCCGATGCATTGTAGATATTTCCCTTGTAGGTACCGTTTGTAAATGTAAAGTTCTGTGTCGCAGTGTCTTCCTCAGCCAATGCTGTATTAAATCCTGCGTTCTCCGTATGTGCCGGTTTAAAGTTCATGAAACCGCCGTTTGTGTTGAGTGGATCGGAAACATCCATCATTCCGCCGGTCGTCGCATCATCATTGTCCATCACCTGGATAAGCACATTGTTTCCGGCATTTATAGTTGTATCATCCACCGTTACATTAGCTGTCTCATCCGATGATCCCGTCTTCATAAGGAAACAGGTGTAACCGGAATTTACAACTGTTCCTTCCGTAAGGTCAAGTGTGTTCTCTCCCTGATGGAACATAAATCCAAATGTATCGGAATTAACAGTGGAAACCTTGCTCTTTGATGAAGTGTATGATGCGCTGCTTCCGTCAGCATGGCTCAATGTGTAAGTCTTTCCTGACTCTGTCTTCTTAAAGAGAGCCTTACCGCCCGTAAAGATCACTGCGTATGTGCCGACATTTACATCTGCTCCCGCAAATGTCTCAACCGCGCTTCCTATGGCATATGTTCCATATCCGCTTCCGTAATTTGTTGTGTACGGATTGTCCTTGGTGGTGATCTGTCCGCCACTAGCCTGAAGAGTGTTCTTGCTCTCATCTTTGTTATTGAGAGTAAGGCTTGTATTGTACATATTAAGGGTCATATTTGATCCCGAATCTGTTGAGAGTACAGCCCATGCTCCCGCCTGTGTATCGCTGTCGAGGAAATCCATCGAAGTATTCTGACCCATCGCATTTGTACAACGGCTGGTTCCCATGATTCCCAAAATCCATGGCGGAGCAACCATAAGAGCCTGATCCGGGGTGTTGAGATAATTCTTGTTTAATGTACCACCGTTTGAAATAAGAGTTGAATTCTTAACAGTGATATTAGAGCCGTTTGTATCACCGACTGCGCTGTCTGCAAATATCGGCATTGTAGCAACACCGGATGTCTCTATTGTTGAATTCTCGATCGACACGTCAGATGAGTATGCTGCCACAGCCGCACCTGTTCCGGAGAAGTCACATGTGTCGGATCCGTCTGCTGTCGTATTGAGCTTGATCTTCGAATCCTTGATCGTATACTCCGAATCAACCAAAACAAACGCTTCATGTCCCGATGTGTTATCGTTTATTGTAACACCATCCGCTTTTGTGTAAGTAACAGTTCCACCACTCACTCTCGATGAGTCAACTGTTACGGTCGATGCCGCTGCCGGCGCGCTTGCCGCCATTACTGTAAGTCCGGATGACATGCTCATCATTACCGTGGCTGACAAAATGACTGCAAGAACCTTTTTTCTCTTCATTCCACAAATTCCTCCTTTTTTGTTAGATACTCACACGGGCATCGCAGCCTGTCATAACTGAAATAACCCCTTGTTGAGGCATATTCTACAACAAGGGGTTACCGATTGGTATGCGATTTCTTTTCAAAAAAGGGGCAAAAATTTTTGATTATGGAACTAATAAATCCTCAACCTGTGCGGTACCCTGCGACAAGCTTTTGTCCGCAAAACGCCAAAACGCGTTGTTGCGGATCAAAACTGTCGCAATCCACACAAATTGAGGATTTATTCTGAGACTTCTTCGTCTTCTGTGCCTGAGTCATCGGGCTCTTCCGTGCCGGAATCGTCGGAGCCGGAGTCGTCTTCTTCCGTGTCAGTGTCGCCGGAATCAGAGCCGCCGGTTTCCTCCTCAGTCTTATCATCCTTTTTGGAGTCGTCGTCCTTCTTGGAATCATCCTTCTTCTTTGAGTCGTCCTTTTTCTTGGAATCCTTATCCTTCTTATCTTTTTTCTTATCTTTGTCTTTTTTGTCCTTGCTGTCCTTCTTGTCGTCATCTTCATCATCGGAATCCGACTTGTCGCTTCTCGTAGCCCAAGGGCTTGCGTACGACGAAGGCTCTGTGCCCGGCAGATAATAGCAGAGGACCGGGCAGCCCTTATCTATATTTTCAAATATAGTCTGAGCTGTGGAGTACGGAAGGTTTACACAGCCGTGTGATCCACTGTATTTGTATATGCTTCCTCCGAATGCGCCTCTCCATGTGGCATCATGGAGACCGATACCTCCGTTAAACGGCATCCAGTAAGACACAGGAGTCTCATAGTCATCACCGCGGAGCACCGCATCCTTCTCTTTATATGTCACATAATACGATCCCGCCGGAGTAGCGTGACCTGCGGATACGTTTCCGGATACCACATCCGATTCAATAACCAGCTTTCCCTCGACATAGCAGTAGAGATGCTGATCCGTCAGATTGACCTCCACATAAGTATCTCCGTAGTCCGCCTCTCCGTACGCATTTGCTCTCTGCTTGTACTCAGGTTCTTTTTCGATCGTCTCGCCGTTTTTAATATAACCGACAAGAAGCTCTTTTTCAGCTTCCTCGTCTATAAGCCATCCGTAGTCACCGCCCTCGATCGTCACAGTCTCCCCGTCCGTGGTCTTGAACTCTCTGTTCTTATTGACTGTGTCATGTGCGGCTGCAAATTTTGAAACCCATTTTGTAACTTTATCCGTATCAAGTTTTACATTGCTGTCCGTAAATGTGAGCATGGTTGCGATGTCGTCTCCGTCAACAACAACCGGCTCTTCCTCGCCGAAGGTGTAGGTGATGGAAGCTTTCGTAAGGGCGTTTCCCTTGTCCGCGAGATCCTGCAACGCGCTCTTGTCGACATTGGACTCGACAGTCTTTATCGTGTAGACTCCGGCTTCCTCTAAGTTCAGGGTGTACGCAAGTCCGGATACCGCGCCGTCCACTGCGGCATAAAGCGCAGTCGTATCAAGCTCTGTTCCCGGATTTTCGTCTATAACTTCAAATCCCTTGCCTTCAATATAATCAGACAGGTGAGCATCAGACTGTCCTAAAAATTTTGTCGGATCAGCGCATTCAAGACCGGCTACTACAGTATCAAGTCCCGAATATTTTACCACGGTGTCCGTAGTGTAATCCTTATTCATAAAGATGCCTACCGGCCACGCAAACGCTGCCTGACTTTTTAAGATATCGTCAACCTCAGTGTTGTTGTCGAAATCAGCCTGAAGTCCTATGTCACTGCCGGTTATAGTCTCGCTTTTACCTTCTCTCTCCTCGAGGGTGAGCATATAGCTGTCCACTCTTCGAGCGATCTCATCCTTGACGGTATCGGATTTCTCTCCTCCGCAGGCAACCTCGTTTATAGTCGTGCCGAAATAATAATGTCCCATAAAGAACATCGACAAAGCTATATACACTGCCGCCACCGCAACAATTATCAGCACTATGGTTGTCTTTTTGATCCGTTTTCCTTTCCCGTCTTGCTTCGTTTCATCCGCAGTCCGATTCAGTTTCTCGTTTTCCACGTTTCTTCCCCTTTTCTTTTATAAGGTTTCATACATTTCTTCTTAATTGTAAAGCTGAACTTTTTGTGTTCTGTTTACGCAGAAATTCATTTTACATTCTTTTTTTTGAAATGTCTAGTGCTTTTGCGAGTTTCTCAACAGTCTCCTCTATATCCTGACCGTCCACGTCAAGGATTATATCTGCATACTTTTCATAGAGGACGCGCCTCTCATCATACAGATCCTTAAGAGTCTGTCCGTCTTTTAGAACAACTCCACGTCCCTTAATATTACTGAGCCTGGCCGAAATAGTCTCATAGGAAAGCTTGAGGTAAACAACCTTACCTATCTCCTTCAGGTGTTGCATTGCCTCATCCCCGTAAACAACACTTCCCCCGGTGGCAATAACCGATTCATCCACATCGATCGAAGCATTCACACGGTTTTCGATCTCGATAAATCCGTTCGTGCCCTCCTCCTCGATAATATCCTTTAAGAGAGCGTTCTCCTGCTGCTGTATCAAAAGATCCGCATCTAAAAATCTGTAACCTATAACCTTTGCAAGTATTACTCCCGCAGTGCTCTTTCCCGCTCCCGGCATTCCTATAAGAACTACATTACTCATTAATCTGTCTCCTAACTATTCTTCCTTTATCTACTGTCAAGATCACATCCGCATTTTTGATCGTGGAGAGTCTGTGGGCAACGACAAAGGATGTCCTGCCCTCCATCAATTTGTCAAACGCTTCATTAATCTTTTTCTCTGTAAGAGTATCCACATTTGAGGTTGCCTCGTCAAGCACTAATATCTCCGGCTTGCCAAGCACTACCCTCGCAAGCTCTATAAGCTGCTTTTGTCCCTCGGAAAGTCCGTCTCCGCTTTCGGTCAGGTACGTATCGTAACCGTCCTCGAGCTGATCGATAAAGACATCCGCGCCTACCGTATGCGCCGCATCCCGTATCATCTCAATAGTGGCATTCTCATTTCCAAACGCGATGTTCTCCGCAATCGTCCCCGCCTTGATCCAGGTATCCTGCAGCACCATCGCAAATCTCCGTCTCCATTTTTTTATATCCAACTCCCGGATATCATATTCTTCGCCTTTTCCGTCGCCGTGAACTCCGAGAACTCGGGGATTGCGAC
>CAJOQF010000117.1 GCA_905236295.1 uncultured Eubacterium sp.
CACCGCTACGCCTCATTCGGACGCCTTGCAGGGTAGACAATTCATTCTGCGTAAAAAGTCGAGGTATTTGAAAACGGATGCACTAGTAGCAGATATGGATATTTTCGAATATAAAAAATAGATGTTGCTTTTGTTGCGAGAACATAATAGAGCAACTTCTGGCCCATAACACTTAATAATATTATAGTGGCATTGGAATCACGGTTTCTGAATGCCAACGGTAATTCACAGCTTAGAGAAACTATGATAAAGAAGTTAGCTGCACTTATGTAGGATACTGTCTTTGATGCAAAAAAGGTTCGTCTGTCTTTGATTTGACAGGATAAGGCAGTGGGAGGATAGACAAAATGACAAAAAAGCACGGTGCACTATTATTAATCCTGTTTGCACTCATTTTTGTGGAGGTCATATTTGAGTTAAAGATGCCGGGCTTCACATCCCGTGTTGTGGAGGAGGGAATAAACACAAAGGGAGTTGAGCATATACTTCCGGAGGCGATGACCGAAAAAAATTCAGATGAGCTTACAATTTTTATGACCGGTGAGGAGAAGAAGGTTATTGAAAGGATCTACGAGGAGCGCGACGGTGTTTTTTGGCTGAAGGAGACAGACGAGCAAACACTGACAGAATATGATGAGACTTTTATGACCCCTTTTTTGGTGTTCTATGAATTGTTTGAATCAAATGATGAAGCTTTTGTTAAAGCTCTTGGGAAGGCTGAGGGGTTCATTGATGATGAATTATACGAGGATGCCGTATCGGGAAAGATCGGCAGAGAGGAGTTTGCACAAAGGCTTGATCTCAACAGACGCGAACTCGCAAAGCTCAGGGATAGGATCAGATCGGAAGCCAGTGACACTGACACGGCTGTGCTGATGGGAGCGGCAAAGAGGATCACTCTGATGCTTGATGAGAATGCGGGGGTAGATACTTCAAAAATGCAGAATATGTATCTTAAAAAGCAGTGTCTTTTGATGGTTGGCTTTATGGCAATTTCGTTTCTGTGCGCATTGGTATCAAATTATCTGGCAACGCGGATAGGAACGGAATATGCAGCGTCTGTTCAAAAGAAAATATACAGGAAGGTATTCCGCTTTAGAGAGTCTCAGATGAAAAAGCACAAGGTGGTATCTCTTGTAAACCGCACGGTGGGAGATGTGGATGCAATAGGCAGGGTTGGAGTTATGCTTTTGAGGAATGTGACCTATGCATTGGTTACCGGTGTGTCGGGACTGGTCTTTTTGGCGTTTACCGGCGCATCCATGACCTGGATAGTAATACTGGCTTTGCTTGTCATGCTTGGATACAGCATGATCTTTGTTCCGTTTGTCCTGTCGGGAATGGGAAGATCAAGAAAGGCTTTGGACGAGATAGGTAAGAATGCCTCCGAGATTGTAAAGGGTCTCTTTTTTATCCGTTCATATGGACGGGAAGGATTTATGGAAGAAAGGTTTGATAAGGTAAACAGGGGATTTACAAAAAAATCAGATCTGGCCAATCGTCTGATGATGTGTGTGCCGCCGGCAGTGATGCTTATCACCAACCTTACAGTCACGTTCGTGATCTGGGTGGGGGCAGTACGCGGAAGCGAGGGGCAGATACAGGCAGGCACTGTGATAGAGGTTGTCTCATATTCACAGGAAGTCCTGCTCTCTTTCCTGCTTGCAGCGGCTATTTCGGTATATATACCGGAGGCGGTAAATGCGTTAAAACGTGTCCGGGAAGTACTTGATGAGGAAGTGTTGGATGAACCGGAGAAGAATGCTGTTTGTCTGCCGGGTTCAAGAGAAGAACTCAAAGGAAAAGTTATTGTTATAACCGGTGAGAGAGGAAGCGGTAAATCCGTTCTGGCCAGACGGATCGCTTTTGAAAACAATGCGGCTTATGTTCCGCAGGATCCAATGTTTATCACAAACACCATAGCCTATAATCTGAGAGCGGGTCGAGATGAGGTTACGGAGGATGAGATGATAGCCGCTGCAAAGCTTGCAAAGGCGTATGATTTTATAAGCGAGAGGGAAAACGGTTTTGATTCAAAGATGATGCGGGCCGGATTGGATTTTTCAGGGGGACAGAAACAAAGACTTGCTGTTGCCAGAGCGCTTATCGGTAATCCGGAAATGATCGTATTTGACGATTCCTTCAGCGCTCTTGACATGCAGACGAAGGTAGAGATCCTCGATAACATTATCGGTTCATTTAAGGATACGACAATTATCATCGCTACAGCGGATGAGTATGTGATAGACAGGGCGGACAGTATAATAAGACTTTCGGAGGTTGGACAAAATGAAAAGACTGCATCAGCTTTTTAAACTCTTATCCTTTGAAAAAGGATATAAAAAGAGCCTTACGGCTGCTGCAATATTTGCGGCGGTTGCCGGTATAATGTACGCCATACCTCCAAAGTATCTGGGACAGGCTACGACTGCTATTGCAGACGGGATAATATCAAAACTGACCGGAGGGGCGGGAGTTGACATAGACCACATTGCCAAGCTCCTTCTGTTAAGTGTGGTTTTGTACGTTATAAGCGCGGTGTTTTTGCTATTGCAGACCACAACTCTTGTGGTACTCGCACATAAGGTGACTTACAATATCAGAAAACGGCTTGTGGCAAAACTCGGAAGCACCCGGATAGATTTTTTTGACAGGACTCCACTCGGAGATGTTGTATCGGTATTTGTAAATGATTGTGATGATGTAAACAGCGGGATCTACCAGGCGATAAATGTTGTGCTGCAGTCCGGGGCTCTGGCGATCGCATCGGTTGTTGTCATTTTTATTGTCTCGCCAAGGCTTGCAGTTGGAGTTGTGCTTATGATTCCGATATCGGTTTTTTTGATGTGGCTTATCCTTAAGGTGTCAAAAAAACATTCTGAAAAATATAAGCAGATCAATTCGGAAATTACGAGATTTGCAGAGGAAACATACTCGGCACATACGGACATAAC
>CAJOQF010000118.1 GCA_905236295.1 uncultured Eubacterium sp.
AATCCATACGGTTCATAAACCTCGTCACATTGACATCTATACGTTCTCCCGAAAGCATATTTATAACCGCTTCTCTGGTGCCTTTGAAATTCTGACGTATCCGCTCCGCTATCGCTTCATACGTAGATGTTTTTCCCCAATAGCTTTCAAAACGACCGCTTCTTATGCTCATAACAACCGACTCGGGATTGTATATCTCATAACCGCGCTGGGAATATCCGTCATACCAGTGCCTGCACTCATCATAGTCAACATCATACTTATCACACAACTCCCTGACATCATCTGATGTAAATCCTACAAACTCGGCCAGCTCCAACGCATCCAGTATCGTGTACTCCCAAAAGTTGTTGAGCTTTGACTGTATCTTATCCCTAACGACAGGAAGTATTCCCGTAATATACGCAAGCGCTATGGCAGGACGCACAGTAACACTTTTAAACATTCCGTTTAAGAAACTCAGATAGTTAGAAAAAAGTTCTTCGCTTACCTTTTCGCGAACAAGAACATCATACTCATCTATAAGTACAACAAACTGCTCTCCTGTCTGCGAATAAACTTCTATTATGCACTCAGCCAGCGAAAAATCACCCTCTATCTCCACATCCGGAAAAGTACGGCACAATTCCCTCTTGATTTTTCCGGTAACCCTTTGTATAAGCTTATTCTTATCCTCTGCCATCTGATATTCGCTGTTTAAGTCAATCTTTATTACATTATACTTATTAAGCTTTGACTCAAAGCTCTCGTCCTTTGCAATATTAAACCCTGAGAAGAGCTCGCGCGAATCGCATCCTTTTGAATAGTATGCGGAAATCATCTCGCTTGCAATAGTCTTTCCAAAGCGCCTCGGACGTGAGATACATAAATACTTATTATCAGTATCTATAAAGTGATTTAACACTGACAGCATCCCTGTTTTATCCACATATATTTCTCTGGATATCATACTTTTGAAATTTTCATTATCCGGATTCAGATAGATTCCCATAAAGTTTCCTCCGATTAATCTCTTCAATCTTCCCCGATTATACCAAATAAGAGGGTGACTTTCCACCCTCTTTAAACGAATCAGAGTAGCGTCGGAAACCACAAAGTTATTTTAAACCTCTCTCCGTCACTCTTATGCTCAGCCCTTCCGTCCATCTGCCCCATCATAAGCCTCGTATTTACAAGCCCTATACGATTTCCTTTTACGGTCTTTTCATAGTCCGCAATGTAGTTTTCAATTGTGGCTCCAACTCTGTCCTTTTCATAAGTCAATGACATGGATACAGGCTTATTCTTATCTGCGTATTTTTCAATATTCGAAATTATATTGTCAAATATTCTCATAAGATAATCATAGTTAACGCAGACATTTACCATTCTCCACTCTATGCCGCTGTCATCTACAATATAGCCAAAATGAAGCAGTGAGCTCATCAGAGCTGACATATGTTCACCTACCAGATATTCTATCGAGCCCGTCTCCATCTCCTTCGGTCTTTTCTGCGTATTTGCAAGGAAGTACTCAAACAGATCGTCCGCCATATCGTTTATCTGAAACAGCTTTTTCTCAACAGTGTCAATGTTATCCTCGGTAAGCTCTTTTTTCTTTATCAGATTCTTCATAACTCCGGCGTAGGTTATAAGACCGGTAAGCGGAGTTTTAAGGTCGTGCGCCAATCCTCTGACCAGTTCATTCTGAGCATCCTTTAAATCCTTTTCCCGCTGCTTATCATCCTTTAAGGTTATCCTCATCCTGTTTAAACCAAAGGCAAGCGAAGACAGTTCATCGTCCCCCTCAATGGTAATGTGCCCATCCAAATCGCCGTCAGCGATAACACCCACCTCTTTTTCCAATCTCTGAATATATTTAATACTCTCACGCATTCCACCCGCAAAAATCGCAAGACATGTCGCAACTCCGCAAATTATGGAAATGCCAAGCGCCGTCAGATAATAGATTGCCGTGTTTGTCTGTCCTACGCTTACATATGCTTCTCCGTCCGAAAAATTTACTACAGGAAAGACTCCGGCATCACTTTCGTACCGCTCCACTGCGCCGAATCTTACCACTCCCCAGTATGTCGTATCAAGTATCAGATCATCGTCGCGTTCCACTAGGGATATGCAATCCCCATTTTTCATTAATTGCAATACGCACCGATGTATGGTTGTTTACACTGTTATGAACCCCAACAAGCATTACAGCTACTAAACTTCCTGCTATCAATGTAAGTATAAACATGGCTATTCTTATTTTCATACACATAACCCGTCTTTCTGCAAAAGAGACTAAAACTGTCATATTTTTTTATACGTTTAACACAATACTTACATAGTAAGGTATCAAATACCCCTCTCTCTGAGCTGCCTCCATCATAGATATTGCCACTCCAGCTACTCCTGTATAATCATCATTTGCCACATAATCATACTTATCGCTTATATATAATTTATTATTTTTTCTGCTC
>CAJOQF010000119.1 GCA_905236295.1 uncultured Eubacterium sp.
CCGCTACGCCTCATTCGGACGCCTTGCAGGGTAGACAATTCATTCTGCGTAAAAAGTCGAGGTATTTGAAAACGGATGCACTAGTTGTCATACCTTTTACAAGGGAAAACCTCCGAGGGCGAGGGATTGCGACAGTTTTGATCCGAGGAAATGCGTAATGCATTTCTCGGACAAAAGCTTGTCGCAGGGTACCCGAGCCCGAGTCATTGAGGTCCTTCCCCACTAAAGTTTTTCTCCCAAATGTCCGATATAGGTCTTGATAAACTATGCAAAGTAGGTTAGTCTAAACTATATAAGCTTTGCATATAACTTGTGAAGCGAAAGGAGAAGACATGATAAAAGGTCTTTATACTTCGTGGACAGGGATGTTGAACGAACAGAACAGAATGGATATATTATCCAACAATCTTGCCAATTCAAGTACCGTAGGCTACAAAAAGGAAGGTACCACGGTGCACCCGTTTTCCGCAGAACTTGCGGTAAAGATCAGAGACGCGTCCACGCTCAACTATGCCGACAGACTCGGACATATTAACATGGGTGTAAAAATAGGTGAGAACTACGTCGATTACGCACAGGGACCGTTCGATGTTACGGACAATATGACTGATGTTGCGATCGGCGGCGACGGATTCTTCGCCATTGAGTATACAAACAAGCAGGGTGAGACCTCTGTAAAGTATACAAGAGACGGACAATTTAAGATAAATACAGACGGATATCTCGTGACTATGGACGGCGACTATGTGCTAAACCAGGCCGGTGCTCTTGCGGGACAGGCAGGAAGAGGCAATTACATACAGGTCGATCCAAACCAGGAGATAGTTATAGATAAGCTGGGCAACATATTACAAAATGATGTGATTGTTGCGCAGCTTGGAGTCATTGATATTCAAAATTACGATTACCTTGAAAGATTCGGAGAGAATATGTTCAATCTTTTAGACGGTGGCGTGATCGTGGATTCCAATGCACAGGTAGAGCAGGGAGTGCTCGAGCAGTCAAATGTCGAGACGGTCAAGGAGATGGTAGAACTCATAACCATCACCAGAGCTTACGAATCGAGCCAGAAGGTTATCCAGACCATTGACAACATGACAGACAAGGCAGTCAACCAGGTAGGTAAGGTTTAATTTGCTTGAGTGTTTAGGAGGTAATGCTTTATGATGAGAGCACTTTGGACTGCCGCATCCGGAATGATAGCGCAGCAGACAAATGTAGATACAATAGCCAACAATATTTCAAATGTCAACACGACAGGTTACAAGTCTCAGAGAGCTGAGTTTAAATCACTTCTCTATCAGACATTGCAGACTGAGACTACATCCAGAAACGGTGAGATCAAGCCTACTAGTGCGCAGGTGGGACTCGGATCGAGAACAGCATCCATCAATTCCATCTACACCCAGGGTGAGCTTATCTCTTCCGAGTCCGACACCGCATTTGCGATCGAAGGACAGGGCTTCTTCCAGATAAGAGGAATCGACGGCAACAATTATTATACACGCGATGGTAACTTTACATGGGCTGTAGGTCGAAACGGCATCACTCTTACAAATGCCGACGGACTCTCGGTTCTCGATTCTCAGGGAAGGGCCATAGTGCTTCCGAATGATGTAAAGTCTGACAGTGTTATTTTCGGACAGGACGGCACCATCACATATACAACCAACGGACGTCAGGTTACCAGAGAATTCGGCATCTACCAGTTCAACAATCCTACCGGACTCGACAAGAGATCTGACAATCTTTTGGCGGTGACGGCTGCGAGCGGTAACCCGCTTCAGGAGGGTGTGAATCCCAACTTGAACAGAAGCCGTATTCTGAACAAATACCTTGAGGGTTCAAACGTTCAGGTAGCGGATGAGATGGTAGACCTCATCGTTGCGCAGCGTGCATACGAACTCAACTCCAAGGCGATCACTGCTGCTGACGAGATGATGCAGCAGGCTAATCAGCTGAGATAGTTTTAAGGAAGAGGTGACATTATGGCAGGAATTGATATCAGCGGTATGACCGACCTTTATACCAGTCAGGCGACCAATGCATCCACCTCTGCACTTGGCGACAAACTCAAAAACGGATCCATAGAAAATGCCGATGATGCGGCTTTGGTGGAGGCTGCCAGAGAGTTTGAGGCATATTTCGTGGAGCAGGTTTTCAAGGAAATGCAAAAGAGTGTGCCAAAGCAGGAGAGCTCTGATTCGGGTATGGAAACCTTAAAGAGCTATTATCAGGATGCGCTCACACAGCAGTATGCCAAAGATGCGACAAGGGGCGAGGGACTCGGCCTTGCAAAGCAGATATATGAACAAATGAAGAGAAATCAGGGATGAGGAAACAACTTTACGAGCTCAATCAGATACAGCAGTACATTATACAGATGCGCCCCCTGCTAAAGAGGGAGGCGCTTTTTTCTGATGGAACTGAGGATTACAGGACTCCGATGGAGGCAAATCCGGGTGACACTGTAACTATCAGATTCCGAACCGGCAGAGACAATGTAGATGTCGTTGCCCTTGTAAGTGACAACCATATCTACTCCATGAACTATGAGTTTCATGACGAGCGTTTTGATTACTACAAATATGAGATCACGCTCTCGGATGAACCGTTTAAATATCATTTTGAGATATATTCGGGAAACTTAAGCTGCG
>CAJOQF010000120.1 GCA_905236295.1 uncultured Eubacterium sp.
AAGCCTGCCTCGCGAATAGGTCTTTACCGGGTAGCCGTTCAGCTTAATTCCCTCCCATATCGTATGGTCACAGTCAGAATGCATCTTTTCATTTGTAATGGTAAATTCTTTTGCGGGATCATACACAACAATGTCCGCATCCTTTCCAACAACGATCTCTCCCTTTGACCTGCAGCCAAATATCCTTGCCGGATTTGCCGAACAGAGCTCAATGACTTTCTCAAACGAGAGCTTTCCGTCATTTGCAGCCGAGAGCATATACGGGTACATATTCTCAATACCGGCGCATCCGTTTGGTATCTTCGAAAAATCATCCTTGCCCCAATCCTTTTCATATGACTGGAACGGGCAGTGATCGGTAGCTATCGTGTCTATATCTCCACGCTTTATCGCCTCCCAGAGCGCCTGCCGGCTCTCCTCCCCCTTCATCGGAGGTGAACAGACAAAGTTTCTTCCATCCTCCCTCTTGTATACATCATTTGTAAACTCAAGATACTGCGGACAGGTCTCCGCATAGATCTCGTAACCCTCATCCTTCGCCTTAGTCACCTCATCAACGCCCTGCTTATTTGCAAGATGTACTATATAAAGTGGTGCTTTTGTTTCCTTTGCCCACTGAATAGCACGCATATCAGCCTCAGCCTCTACAAATTCCGGTCGTGACATGTAGTGATACCACGCATCTGTTTTCCCTTCGGACAGATACTTCTTTGTAAGGGTGTTTACAAGCTCATTGTTCTCGGCGTGAACCCCGATAAGAGCTCCGGACTCCTTCGCCTTTTGCAGTACCTGAAAGAAGACACCGTCGGTGACTCCGAAATCATAGACCATAAAGACCTTAAATGAAGGGACACCGATTTTTACACATTCCTCTATACCGTCGATAAGCCCATTCTCAACATCCTTTACCGCCACATGGAATGAGTAGTCTACCACTGCATTCGGTGCGCAGAGTGCGTCGCGACGCTTTACCGTATCGGTCATTTTCTCGTTGAAATCCTGGAGTGCAAAATCGAAGACCGTCGTTGTTCCGCCACATGCGGCAGCTCTCGTGCCGGCATAGTAATCATCTGATGAAACCGTACCTCCAAAGGGCATTGCAAGATGAGTGTGAGCGTCTATCGCTCCCGGAAGGATATACATTCCTTCCGCATCTACCACATTCTCACAACCGGCAGTTTCAATATCTTCCTGAATGCATACTATCTTCCCTTTCGATACCCCCACATCCGCCTTGCATCTGCCGGATGCATTTATTATCGTTCCATTTTTAATAATAAGATCCATATATCCCTCACCTCTTTAAAAGATTGGGAATACTGACTTCCCGAATCTGACACCAATATAATCTTTTACAAGCTCGACGCATTTATCACGTCCAACCCTGTCACTGTTTAACACGATGTCGTAATTTATAGGGTTAGTCCAGTCCTTGCCTCCTGTGTAATAGCTGTAATACTTTGCGCGATACTTGTCCGTGCTCTGTATGAGCTGATGCGCGCGCTTTTCGCTAACATGCATCTTCTCGCGGATCGACCTCACACACGCCTCGCGCGGTGCTTCGATATACACACTTATCACGTTATCGTACTCCTTCAGGATGTGATCCGCGCATTTTCCGATGATTATGCAGCTCTCCGACTTTGCCAGGATACGGATAAGCTCCGCCTGGATATTGAAGACGTTCACATCGGACACGAATCCCTTTTCGGACGGCTCAAGCACGTTTTTTACCGGCATACGCCTGAGGAAATTCGCAATATATTTCCCTCTGAGTCTCTCATCTGTCTCCACAAATATGCTTTCGTCTATGCCGCTCTTGTCCGAAGCCATCGTAAGGAGCTGTCGGTCATAACAGGGAATCTGAAGGTCAGCCGCGAGTTTTAATCCGATCTCCTTCCCTCCGCTCCCGAATCCGCGAGCGATCGTTATAACATAATTGTTCATACTTAAACCTCTTTCTTAAGTTCAGTGCCGGAGATTTTTCGCAACACGGCTTCCCGATGCTATCGCACCCGCCGGACACACGACCCTGCAAAGCTGACATCCCACACATTTTTCCGCGGTCAGCTTCGGTCCGGTCTCAGTCATCTCTAACGCCTGGTGTCCTCCGTCGAAGCATGAGATATAGCATCTGCCGCAGCCCACACATTTTTCTCTGACAAACTTTGGATATTCCACAGTGTCGCGGTCAATATCCGCTGCGGGCACAATGTCCGGCAACGCCCTACCTTCAATCTCGCTTACACTCTTAAATCCTTCCTTAACCATGTAATCCGAAAGTCCCTCTTTCAGATCGTCTATTATGCGGTATCCGTACTGCATGACTGCCGTGGTTATCTGAAGGGTCTCACAGCCCATAGATATAAACTCCACACTGTCACGCCAGGTCTCTATTCCTCCCATACCGCTTATCGGCACATCAGCAAGTTCTGCCGTCTTTTTAATATCGTGTATAACTCTAAGCGCTATAGGCTTTACAGCCTTTCCCGAATAGCCTCCGACTGTTGATTTCCCGGAAACCGTCGGCTGTGTAGTAAACGAATGGATGTCGACATTTACTATACTCTTGATAGTATTTATCGCAGACAATCCGTCCGCTCCCATCAAAACAGCAGCCTTTGCAGGGTCCTCGATACGGGTGATATTCGGGGTCATCTTTGCAAGGATTGGAAGACTTGTCCCTCTTCTTGTCGCCGCCGTATATTTTCCAACCAGTTCGGGATCCACGCCGACATCACTTCCCACGCCCTTTCCCGTCATCTGCGGGCAGGAAAAATTGCACTCTATGATATCGGCTCCGGCTTTTTCCACAAGGGAGGCAAGCTTCATCCACTCTTCCTCATCTCTTCCCATTATCGAGGCTATGATCACCTTTTTCGGATAATCAGCCTTAAGCCTTCTGATGAAATCAAGATTCTCCTCAGTGGTGTGATCCGAAATCTGCTCAATATTCTTAAATCCGACAAACGGATTATCCTCCTTCTCAAGAGTCGCAAATCTCGGCGAAGCCTCATTCGGAACAAACAAACCTATCGTCTTGAATGAGACTCCGGCCCATCCCATGTCAAACGCCTTGGCAAGCATCTCATAGTTGCTTCCAACAACCGAAGATGAGAGAAAGAATGGATTCTCACACTTAACACCCAGAAAATCTATCGAGAGATCGACCGACTCCTTTGGGATCTCAACCTCAATCTTTGAAAGTTCTTCGACAATCCCGGTTATATCGACCGGCTTGTCAATCTTTGCTCTGTTGCACTTATTCATACACGGTGCCGTGCATCCCGCGCAGGCATTGGTCTCCCCTATCCTGCGCTTTGCACCCGTGATGTTTTCAAATCTTACAGAACGAATTATTCCGGCGATATCCAAACCGTTTTCGCACGCTTCGCTGCATGCCGGCCTCCCGCATAATAAACATCTCGCGCTCTCGGTTTTAAATATTATCTCACCGTATGCCATTAACTGCTCCTCCTGTTAAAAATTATCCTCTTTGTAGACAAGTACCAGGCCTGATCTCTGATAAACCTGAGCTATCTCCAAGAGCTCCATTCCCGAAGCATCTGCCGATGCAAGGTTTGTCTCCCAGGTCACGCCAAAGTCAACTGTCCCATTATTAACCGCTGTTGTCTCTGCAATGTCACCACCGCCTGAGACGATCTCAACGTTGAGTCCCACCTCGTCATAGTATCCCTTTGCATCTGCAACAAAGTATCCCATGAACTGTGCCTGTGGAAGCCATTTTAACTGAATTGAAACATCTGATTTCTCAACATTGAATTTTCCATCTGAATCCTTGATCGCATCGATGTACTGTGAATCCCGGATGTCATCGAGGGTAAGATTTTGGAACTTCTCGTTTGCATCCGCATCATCAAGTTTTACATACTGCTTTGCAATATCGAGCGATTTCCCCATCGCCTCGTCATCCATATGTCCGATATCCGATACCGCATTTCCACTGCTGTCGGTAGTTACAAGCTTGGCAACCTCACCAGCCATGTAGCTCTGGTGCTCCGGAGATACAGATGAACCGGCTTCGTAAACGATCTGCGCTGCCTCCTCCGGATTCTCAACCGCATACTCCCAGCCCTTCATTGAGGCGTACAGGAAAGCCTTTACCGTCTCAGGGTTTTCCTGTGCGAATGACCTGGTGCAGAAGATGTTGTCCTCCATCATAGCCACGCCCTCATCATTCATATCTATGATTCCGATCGAATCACCGTAAGCATATCCGCCTTCATAGTCATTCCGGACGAGTCCGAGCTCATTGTAAGTCATCGCA
>CAJOQF010000121.1 GCA_905236295.1 uncultured Eubacterium sp.
AGAACAAGTAAAATCCACCCTGTGGAATTTACTTCTACAAGGTGGAAGTTAGTTTTACAAAGTGGAATTAGCTTTTACAATTGACCTCTTTTTATTTTGCCTTCCAGCTCAAAACGGCTCCGGCATTGTCATAACCGTCAGCACCGTCCAAAGGCGGATTGACTGCAAGATCCAACTCATCGATCAAATCAACATTTTCGAAAGGTATAGCGATCTTTTCTTCACCATTGCTGAAGAAGAACTGACCCAGTGACATTTCCAATGCATCGCTGTTTGACAGGGCAACTGCCACCTCACTCGCAACCTTGATCTCTCTTGAGGTTCCGGCGAAATCCACAGGGATCGTTCTCGTCGTTCCGGTGAAATCACTAGTCGGATAGCACTGTGCAAATGCATACGGATCAGCCCACTGGCCATCTACTTCGGCGTCTGCTCCATAAGCAAAAGTCCACAGGCAGCCAATTACTCCGTTCGAATACTCAAGACTTACGCTTGTAAGGCGATCCTTATCATCGAAAACAAGAACATATCTGGAATCCGCCTCGAGACCATCCTTAACATAGGTAGCATAAAACTGTTTTCCTGTTTCAATGTCCTCAACTGCGATTCTGTAATCATCAGATCTGCATATCTCTGTCAATATGCCATAACCATCGTCGTCATAATTTACTTTAAGCATATCGTCGTAGGTCAGCATTATGGCATTTTCCCAATCCACCTGCTGATAAGTTTTGTCAGTGCCCGGGATTGTCGTATTCGGTCCAAGGATATTTCTTACCGGCCCCACAGTTCCGGCCAGATTGTTAAAGAAGCTCTTGTATTCATCCTGCTTATCGGATGAATCCCTGGTATACACCTCAGTCGAAGAGTCACCATACCACCATGCATACGCAATGTTTGGGCTTATATACATCTCATCAAGATTTACCGGTCTCACATAAAGGTTTGCATCGGCATCGACCTTTGAAAACTTGAGCTTCTTTAATTTCTTGTAAGTCTTTACATATTTATCAAATGTTGCCTTTTTTATTTTCTTTGTTCCCTTTTTATAGGTCTTTCCGTTTTTCGAATATACAGACTGTAATTTAAGCTTTCCGGAAACCACCTTATATGTAGCGTAGCTCGTCTTCTTACCTTTGACCTGCTTAAAAGTGACTGTTTTTCCCGCCTTGTAACGAACTTCCTTTACATTATTGATCGTTGCGATCGCAGGAAGCTTTTTAGACTTTTCAACAGTCTCTTCGTTATATTCGTAAACTTTTACTTTATTTCCGGCAAACTGTACAAAGAACTCGTCAACATAATCTTTGTCGATGTCATTGGCTGCGAACTTCTTTCCTTTGAGAAGATTTGCCTCATACGACATCACCTCAGTCGGATCATTGTTGAGCTGAACCTTCGTAACCCTGAAACTGTCCTCTTCAGTCGCAGGAATCAGTTCGCCTGCAGATTCGATACTAAGGAGATCTCGAAGCTGTGTTTTCGCATCCGTCGTATCTCCATCAGCCCCCATTACAGGCGCTGCGATACCAAGCGACATTGTCATGGCTGCTGTCATAGCGCCGGCCACAATCTTTTTAAAACTCTTCTTCATAAAACATTAGCCTCCTTTTGATTTGTGAATTGCGGGGCAATTCGCCCCAAGACCTCTATATTTTATCACATTTCGGCCAAAAACGCACTAATCTTCTCTCTTTTTTATCCACGGAATATAAAAGCCCCCATCATGTCTCGATGAAATCTGCATCACCAGCACGGCGAAAATATAAATTGCACTGACAAGCAGACTGATGCGCGGATATCTGTACGTCAATGCCATAGCAATCGCAAAGGCTCCGGATATGCAAACCAGCCTCAGATAGATCATCACATTGGCACGACGATTCTGTTTTGCATAAATATTTGTAAGCGCCAGAAATGTGAAGTATATAAAGAATGAAGCCACCAAAAATATCGTTTTCATTCTCAGGTCGACCTCGTCTTCCTTCATAAACTCAAGTCCCATAGTGATATTGTTGAGCGCAAATATCAAAAACAGATTCAGCGTCATATAACCTATGCCGTTAGTATGGAGTTCCCTGTCGATGACATGGTCATAAATATACTCATAACTCACAAACAGTCCCACTACTATCAAAAAGACCATCGCCGCAACATACACTTTCCCAACGCTGATATCTCCTCTGAAGAATATAGCTATCGCCACAACCATCTCTCCGAACGTAAACACTATAAAAAGCATAACTCTCTCGGTCAGATGTGGAAAATCAACCGGTACCAGCGCGCCACCGCGCCTTGCGGTAAACGAAGTCAGCACTATTCCGACAACCATTGCAACAGGCGTAAGCGGCACACGGGTGATCGCATAAACCGGAAGCGTAGCCGCAACAACGCCTGCAAGAACGAAAAATTTCATCACATGTTGTCTCAGATCCTCAAGCTCCCATGGTTTTTCCTTTTGGCATTTAATGTACTTTATGGTGTACTGCACACCCAGATTTACCAAAATCAGCATCCATGCAATCGTATATCTATAGTAGAGGGTCTGCCACCCGTCCTGTATAGCGTCCGCCATATAATACAACAGGAACATATTAACAAAAAGCGCAATATGATCGAGCACACTGTTCTTTCCATACCTGTTTATGTAAAGCGTTGTAAAATTCCAGATCTGTATAGTGACAAGGGTACAGATAATGTACAGGAAGTATGTACCGGGAGTGATAAATCCATCCGTCACATCATGGATAAGCGAATTGCTCCTTCCGATTATATATACAAATATGAGGTCGTAGATCAGCTCAACGTATTCGACCTTCTTTTCTTCTTTTTCAAACATATAAGTTACTCCTATATAGTCATTGGAGCGGCATCATCCGGCAACGCCTTTAAGAACAGCAAACATCTTGTCGCTGCTCATATTCATGTTGAGCGAATAACCTCCCCTCCTGAACCAGCTGCCCTTTGTTCCGTTTCCTTCATTCAAAAACTTAACTCCGATAAAGTTTTCTCCGTTTTGCTCCCACTCGAAAAGATTCTTCGAAAAATCATCAATGAGAATGTTTTTTCCATCATGTGATACATAGTCTGCCTTATTTTCTCCATAGGGGACAAAGATTCTCGAGACATCTCCAAGTCCCTGTTTTTCAAGCCAGAGCTTTTTGTCATTCTCGCTGTGCGAATCCTCAAATACTGCAGAGAGAACCGAAACCTTAAACCTCGGATTTTCCTCCAGCTTACGCATCAGTTCTATCACATTGTCATGAACCGGTCGATTCCTAAAATAGCCCGGTCTGGACATCTCTTCGACTGAATCCTCGAAGCCGTACACCGCCTGCACTCCATCCATATCAACATAAACATTTACATTAGCCATAGATATTACCTCCATAATCCTGTTTGAATCATTTTTTCTTATCTATAGGCTAATATAATTGCTGTCCGTTAAAACTCCCAGATCATTATTCGGTTTCTGTCAGTGTCTTCCTCGAACAGATCGTTGCAGTCTATCTCGTCATAAAACATCAGTTCTCCAACTCCCATCAGATACGAAACATATTCATCCGACGGGTAATAAAAAAACAGTTTTATATCTCTTGGATTTTCATAATAAGATTCAACAATATTGTCCACGACTTTCTTTAGAATATCAACAGAAAAAGGGTTAAAGAAATACATACTATCGGCTTCG
>CAJOQF010000122.1 GCA_905236295.1 uncultured Eubacterium sp.
TATTATATCACGAGAGCGCCAATTTTTCCATTAAAATTACACTATTTTTTCACTATTTTACATTATCTTGTTCACTATTTTCCACCGTTCTTATAGGATTCCAAAGACTCATCATTAAAGAGCCTGTAATTCAGTACATCCTGCTTTTTCACAACCAAATCCACGGTGCACCAATTATCGTCAGCATTTGCTGCATGATGAATACTTATGATTATGAGGACTCTCTTTTCCAGATCGATCCAAATCTACGCGAGCTAAGGGATCTGAAAGAAATGTATGTGCGTTTTAATTATCATAATGCAGGGAAACCGATGGATGCACGTATCGGACTGGATGCTCTGATCGATAAGTACCTCCATTGCAGCAAACCGATTTTCATGGACTTTGCAGATCTTTTGATCCGGTTATTTACTACGACACAGAAGACTAAACTTTGGAGACCCTGCGAAAGCCTTGTGTTTATTATCTATTGCATTTTTTTAAAACCACCCCATACAGACCGGATACCTGTTTTCGAATCAATTCTTTGGAGACACCTTTTGAATCCTCTCCCCACACGGACACACAGGCTCCCCTTATCTTTTTATAGCTACTGCTCTTTCTGCCAGAATCGGAATCCCACTTTAAGAGATTCCAGTTATTCCTTGCGTCTTTTATCGCATAATTTATATCTTCTTCATTTGAATTTTCAGGACTCGGCGTGTAATACAGGTAATAAGAATTATAATTTATCACCTTAAATCCCACTTTTTGAAGCTCCGGAAAACTCGCTCTTTTCTTACGTCTTGCCGCTTTTTCTTTATTATCTACCGTATCTCCGTCGTAACTCCAGTAAGTCACTGTGATATCCCGATCTATCCTTTTTATGTTTGCCTTATCAAACAGATCATTCCATGTAAATACCTGAAATCCTTTCTTCTTTACATATCCGGCGATCGTATTTATGTAATTCGCATTTTGTTTAGAGTTCCCCGACCAGAATTCATCGCATCCAATATGGAAATACTTACAGCCCTTAAACAGTTTTGCATATTCTCTGTATATGGATTTTACAAAGGTTATCGCCTTTTTGCTCTCGATCAACAATTCCCCTTCATAATCCGGATTAAAGATTTTATCATTCGTTTTTCCATGCTTGATAACATAGAGTTTTTCAAACCCTCCGGCATGCCCCGGCATATCTATTTCCGGAACAACCTCAACCTTCTTCTTTTTTGCAAATGCAATTATCTCTTTAATCTGTGCCTTTGTTAAAAATGATCTGCCTGTTTTGGGATTATAGTATTCTTCATCTGCTTTCTTATATTGTTCATCTGCGATCTGATCAAGATACTCGCACTCGATCCCCACGTTCCGATCGCCTGTAAAATGAAGCTGTACGTATCCCTTTTTGCCTTTTGAAGCAAGCTGTATATACTGCTTTATCTCCTTAACGGTGTAGTACCTGTTGCTGACATCGATATTTATTCCGCTAAGAAGTGATTTGCTCTTTGCATATCCCACATCCGGGGCTGATCCAATGCAATCTATAAGAGTCATCATTATTACCATTGCAAATGCAAATAACATCTTTTTATTTATGATCTTTTTCATCTCATATGTCTCCCCTACAAATATTTCCTATCGAATCAAAAAAGACCTCTGTACCATTCCTGATACAGAGATCCATATTTCGCCTTGGAACCGGGTTTTCATCCCCATCAAAAAATCTATACCATAAAGTTTTGAATGTTATTCTGTCTTGCCTGCTGCTCCATCTGATCTTTCTGCATCATGGTACGATATTTGTCAAGAGTCTGCTGTTTCTTGAGATTAACAACTTCCTCTCCGTAATCCGTGTCGGTGAGTCTGCTCTCGGCTGCCATAAGATTCTCACGCATAACTGCGTTGTAATTCATCATATGCTCTGTTCCGTTGGTAGCGGCACCGTTTTCACTCGCTGAACTGCTGATGCTCTCAATTGCCTTGTCTATGGAATCGAGATCATTGACATTGAGATTGCCAAGTCCCATTGATTTCATGGCGTCGGAGCCGAGCTGCTGGCTCATATCCGCATAGAGCTGTGAATTTGCATTTGCATAGGTCGCTTTATCACTATCAGATAATGTACCGTTTTGAGCTGCAACTGCATTTGCTCTCATATCCTGTAATGTGCTCAGAGCCTGAGAATATCTGCCGTCTGTGATATTTCTCTGAGAGATATTGTCAGCCGCGTTGCGCTGCTGTACTGCCGCAGTGCGCTGTTCAGTCTCCATCTTCTGGCTGATGGCAAGCTCTGCAGCACCATCAGCTGCTCTATTTAATTTGTTACCACTCGCCAACTTTCCATATGCTGTATAATCACTGTAACTGCTGTGTCCTAAACCGATACTGCCTACCATACAAAGCACCCCTTTCCAAACGTCCTTGTGAGGATTTGCCATTAAAATCCTTTTATATTATCATATCTAAACCATACTAAAACTAACTATATTTACGCTTATAGATTACCATATTTTCCTTGTGAAGTAAATTGATTTAATAAACATTTCAGAATCAATTCCGGATTAATTCGTTTTCACAATTCCGCCGCAATTTTCTGACAAATTATGCCCATTATATTAAGTCGTTTCAATTGACTAACTCTATAGATGCATGATAGACTATTTTCTACCGAAAGAAATATTTTCAAAAGTAGGTATCGACCCAAGGATGCGTATTTTTGTGCATCTGAAATTTTATAAAAATGGAGGTATTTATCATGGCAAAATATGTATGTTCTGTTTGCGGTTATGTTCACGAGGGCGATGAGCCACCAGAGGCATGTCCTGTTTGTAAGGCACCTGCTGAGAAGTTCAAAAAGCAGGAAGGCGAGATGACTTGGGCTGCTGAGCACGTTGTTGGCGTAGCAAATGGAGTTCCGGATGATATCTTGGCTGATCTTCGTTCAAACTTTGAGGGCGAGTGCTCTGAGGTTGGAATGTATCTTGCTATGGCACGTGTTGCTTTCAGAGAGGGCTATCCTGAAGTTGGTCTTTACTATGAAAAGGCTGCTTTCGAGGAGGCTGAGCATGCTGCTAAATTCGCAGAGCTTCTCGGAGAAGTCGTTACAGACAGCACAAAGAAAAACCTTGAGATGAGAGTAGATGCTGAGAACGGCGCTACTGCAGGAAAGACAGATCTTGCTAAGCGCGCTAAGGCACTTAACCTCGACGCTATCCATGACACAGTTCACGAGATGGCCAGAGACGAGGCTCGCCACGGCAAAGCATTCAAAGGCCTCTTAGAGAGATACTTTGGCTAGCTACAAGCCAAGCAAAAGCATAGAGACAGCTCCTGCAAGCTCGCTTGCAAGGAGCTGTTTTTATGCTTTTATTTGGCGACAGCCTCCAGCGAGAAGTAGCGTTAGCGGATTCGAGCTGGGAGGTTGGCTTGTAGCTGTTTTGCTTTATTTTATGCTTTATCGGCGACAGCCTCCAGCGAGAAGTAGCGTTAGCCTCTCATCGTCAAAAACAACTTCCAAATTTGAGAAAAAAAGGTATAATCTGAAACTATGTGGACGAAATTAGAACAATATTACAATAAATTCAATGAAGAGAAACGATTAAACTCCCGTCACGGGCAGGTCGAATACATCATAACCATGAAGTATATCCATGAAATCCTTAAACCCGGCGACAAAGTCGCAGATATCGGCGCCGGCACAGGTCGCTATTCCATTCCTCTTTTCGAGGAGGGTTATGATGTCACTGCTGTAGAGCCCGTAAAGCATAATCTCGGCAGACTTAAGCAGAAATGTCCCGATGTCACAGCTTTTCAAGGCAATGCCCTTCGTCTGAAACGCCTGAAAGACGATAGTTTTGACGTTACCCTACTATTTGGCCCAATGTATCACCTTCTGTCACACGAGGAAAAGCTTACCGCTCTCCTTGAGGCGAAGCGTATTACAAAACCCGGCGGATACCTTTTGGTTGCATATGTTATGCAGGATTATAGCATAATTAGATTTGGATTTAAGGAAAGACATGTGCTGGAATGTCTTGAAGACGGACGAATCTCCCCGGATTTTAATACAGTTCCGGGCGAGGATGATCTGTATGACTATGTCCGTATAGATGAAATCGACCGCCTCAACTCTGAAGCAGGCCTGACCCGAGAAAAAATAATCTCCCCGGATGGTCCCGCAAATTATATGCGAACCGAGCTTAATGCCCTCTCCGAAGAGGAATTTAAATCCTTTATTAATTATCAGATGTCCGTGGCCGAGCGCCCCGACCTCATAGGAGCTGCCGCCCACACAGTAGATATTTTAAAAGTTTAATCTTCCAACAACCTCCAACAGTAAGATCTCCTCCACTATTTGCTATGGTTCGTTGCTAATGCTCCATGAGCTCGACCTCTCCCATTCCGAAGTCGTTGCGGCTTCTCTTCTTGACATTATAGAGAATCTTGTCCGCCGAATACAGATAATCCCATATCTTGTTCTTCATCGACGGTACCGCATAACATATTCCCTGAGAGACCGTTACATACGGAACAGCCAGTGAATACTCATGTTTCAATTTCTTGTCCGTCATTCTACGCTTCAACTCGGAAGCAATATAGAGTACATCGCTCTCCGTCTTATCATGGTAGAGAATGATGAACTCATCTCCACCATATCGGGCTACATAAACCCCAAAATCATCCACAAGACCTGCGAGGATGTCAGCAACAGTCTTTATACACATATCACCGGCCTGATGACCGTAATTGTCGTTAAACTGCTTGAAATAATCGATATCAAGGATCTCGACCGCAAGCGGCGTCTTATTGACATAGCAATGCTGGAATATAGACTCCGCATATTTGTTGAGTGAGAATCTGTTTGGCAATCCGGTAAGAGCGTCTGTCTCTGATTTCTTTTGGAGCTCTTCGTTCTCTATCTCCACCTGTGCCGAGTGTCTTCTGGTATCCTCGAGGGACGCACGTACATTGATGACTGAAGCGACAACATAATTGTCCTCCTTCTCCATACGACTCATGACCTCAAAGTGCTCAGCACACACGTTCAGATAAGCTTCCTGATTGCCGATTTTCTTATAGTATTTGATAACAAGCGACAAGAACTGTCGGTTTATATAGTTTATCTGGGTATCATTTACAAGATGCGACAGAAGATCCATCATGTGAAGGAATGCATCCTCTCTGTCAACATCCAACAAAAATGATGCATAGTTGTAGAAATCATCATACATTTCAAGGATAAGCGAGAAGTTTCTCGTATCCTTTGTTACCTCGTCAATAAGTATATCCCCAAGCTCTTTCTTGCCCTGCGCATAGTAGAGCATAGCCTGGAAACACTTTACATTTATCTTGCTCAGTGGCGGCAATTGTCTGTATAGTCTTTGTAAAATGTAATTTAAATATTCGTCAGCAATCCTTATATTTTGCTTATTCATAGCGCAGATTGCCAGGTTTACATAGATTGTTGCCAAATGAGCATTGTAGTCCGCCTCATCGGTTCTGCTGGATATTATCTCCAGACTTTCCTGGAAAAACTCTTCTGCCTGATCATAGGATTCTACTCGCATGTAGAGATTTCCGATATTCATAGAAATAACGAACGCATCCATATCGAGTCCGTGCTCCTCACAAACCTTGCGTCCGTTAATATAATAATCAATAGCAAACAGTGAATTGCCCTGATTTGCAGATGTGATACCAAGGAGATTATAAGAAAGCGCCATATATTCCCACTGTGCGCACTTCTCCTGATACTCCATTCCGATAACGCAGTATTTAAACAAATCTCCAATATCATTTTGAAGGTAGGCATTCTTTGCCAGATAGAAATAGACGAAACCAAACAGATGATCATCGGAATTTCGACCGGCATAGTCCTGGATCAGCTTACAACTCTTTACAAAACTCTCATCATCCGTTCCACAAGTTCTGTCTATCTCATCCATATACTGCCTGACTGTCTCCGGATAGTCCGAATATACCATCTGCCCACCTCATTATCTGTTCTTTTATCTGAATTTAATTAAATTGCTAGCTTCAATCCTTTGTTAATGTATCACTTAATTTTGCGAACTGTTCCAGTGATAATGCTTCTCCTCTGACTGTCTCGGACAAATCCATCTCAAGCAGCGCTTCAACTACCTCTTCTCTTGAAAAATTCAAAAACGATGCATTCTTAATCCCGTTTGCGAGAGTCTTTCTTCTCTGATTGAACGACGCCCTTATAAGTTTGAACAGAAGCTTCTCATCCTTTACATCAACCGGAGGTTTTTCGTAACACTGCAATCTTATCACGGAAGACTCAACCTTTGGCTTCGGCATAAAGCACTCCGGCGAAACCTTCATCATAACCTTTGGTTCAGCAAAATACTGTACCGCAAGCGAAAGTGCTCCGTAATCTTTGCCGCCGGGGCTTGCTTTCATCCTGTCCGCAACCTCGCTCTGCACCATCACCGTAATGCTCTCGATAAGCGATTTCGCCTCAAGAAGCTGCATTATGATTGGCGTAGTGATATAGTACGGAAGGTTCGCGACCACCTTAAATGACTTCGCACCATATTCAGTAGCGAGCTCATTGATATCGATCTTTAATATGTCTTTATTTATTATACTGACATTATCGTATGGAGACAAGGTCTCTGTGAGAACCGGGATAAGTTTTGTATCTATCTCCACTGCAATGACTTTTTTGGCATTCTCACAGATCACCTGGGTCATCGATCCCATTCCGGGTCCAATCTCAAGCACGGTGTCCTCCGGTCCAATCTCCGCCGAGGAGACGATAGCGTCGAGTATATTGGCGTCGATCAGGAAGTTTTGCCCGAATTTCTTTTTAAAATCAAAATTATATTTTTCTAAAATTTCCGCAGTTTTGCGGGGATTTCCTAAATTTCCCATATTTATGACATAAACAATGCTCTCGCATTCTGCTCAGTAATCTCCACTACCTCATCATAAGTGATTTCCTTGATCCTTGCTATCTCCTGAGCAACATATCTGATAAGCGTCGAATCATTCCTCTTTCCGCGAAACGGTTCCGGCGCCATGTACGGGCAATCCGTCTCAAGCAGAATCCTCTCGATAGGTGTGTCTGCAACCACTTCTTTTAATTTCTTTGAGTTTTTAAAGGTGACAACTCCGCCTACGCCGACATAGAATCCCATATCCACGTACTTTCTCGCAATCTCCTTCGGATAAGAAAAGCAATGCATCACTCCCTTAAGCCCCCCTGCTGCCGAATCAATTATCTCAAGTGTATCCTCACAGGCTTCCCTTGAATGTACTATAACCGGAAGTTTATGTTCTTTGGCAAGCTCAAGCTGTTCTTTAAAAACCTTTGCCTGAAAAATACGTCCTTCCCCCGTCTTTTCCCAGTGATAATCCAGTCCTATTTCACCGACAGCCACGACTAAATCGTCATTTAAGTGTCTCCGTATCCAGGAGACATTTTCCGAAGTGTAATCCTCCGTATTCTCAGGATGTATGCCTATTGCAGCGTAAATAAAATCATGATTATTTGCATATCCAAGACTTTTGAGGCACCCGTCAAAGGATGCCCCTACATTTATGATCGTGCCTACGCCGTTCTCTCTCATTGAGCCAAGAAGCGACTCCCTGTCAGCGTCAAAGCTCTCATCATCATAATGTGCATGTGTCTCAAATATCATAATTTCTACCTGTTATATCTATATTTACTCTTCAACTCCGGCCTTTTCAAGTACCTCTTTAAGATCGAGTCTCGCAAAGAGAATCTCCGGTTTCTCCGTAACCTTTGTACCGCTCTCATAGAGACCGAACTTATCGAGTTCCTCGAAATCCCTGTCTTTGCCGTTGATCTGTGCAAGTATCTTCTCGGCTGTGGAAGGCATAAAGCTCTTTATAAGAACTGCACAGATATTAATTGCCTCTGTAAGATTGTAAAGAACAGTAGCAAGTCGCGGCTTGCTGACATCGTCCTTTGCAAGCACCCAAGGAGTGGTCTCATCTATATATTTGTTTGCCCTCTTAAAGATAGCAAATACTTCCGTAATTGCATCGGCCACATGGAGATCCTTCATCTTTTCCTGCGCCTTAGCTGCTGCGCCGGTGACAACCGTTTTCAGATCCTTGTCAACATCTTCCTCTACTCCGGTATTCTCCACTACTCCGTCAAAATACTTGTTTGACATTGAGATGGTTCTGTTTACGAGATTTCCGAGTGTATTTGCAAGGTCTGAGTTTATCCTCTCAACCAAAAGCTCGTATGATATCACACCATCGTTCTCAAACGGCATCTCATGGAGAAGGAAATAGCGTATAGCATCGACTCCGAAGAGCTTTACCAGGTCGTCGGCGTACATAACATTTCCCTTTGACTTACTCATCTTTCCATCGCTCTGAAGAAGCCACGGATGACCGAAAACCTGCTTCGGAAGCGGCTCTCCGAGCGCCATAAGGAATATCGGCCAATAGATAGTGTGGAAACGTATGATATCCTTTCCTATAAGATGAAGATCTGCCGGCCAGTTCTTCTTGTAAAGATCTGACGACTCACCATCACACTCATAACCTATCTTTGTGATATAGTTTGTAAGCGCATCAAGCCATACATACACAATATGTTTTTCATCAAAATCCACAGGAATACCCCATGTAAATGATGTTCTCGATACGCAGAGATCCTGCAGACCCGGAAGGAGGAAGTTGTTCATCATCTCATTCTTCCTTGATACCGGCTGTATAAACTCCAGATGTGTATTTATATGCTCTATAAGCTTGTCTGCATACTTGCTCATCTTAAAGAAATAGGCTTCTTCGGAGACTTTTTCAACTGGTCTGTGGCAGTCTGGACAACAGCCATTTTCATCGAGCTGCAGTTCA
>CAJOQF010000123.1 GCA_905236295.1 uncultured Eubacterium sp.
ACCACTGTTTGGGGAGTTCTTTTTCCTCAAGGTAAATCTTGTAAGGTATCTCGTTACTCATCATCTTCTCCTTTTGTTTGTTACGTGGGTATTTACTCCATATAAGCATACACCTTGAAATGAATTTCAAGGTGTATGCTTCGCTCGGGCTTCAGCAAGCATATTCTTATCGTGTAGCTTCGCTCCGTATAAGCAGCCATCTTGAAATAAATTTCAAGGTGTACGCTTCGCTTTGTCATTCACAAACATACTCTTATGATTACAAGTAATCAACGAGTATGTTTATAAATGACTCTGCTGCTTATACTCCTTGTGTGACTTCATGTTTTTGAAGCCCATACGCCTTGTGTGACTTCATGTTTTCGAAGCCTATACGCCTTGTGTGGCTTCAGATTATGCTGCTTATACTCCTTGCATACCCTCAAGTTTTTGCTTCTTGTACTCTGCGAAGCAGTCATTATCAAGTGCGTCGCGAATCTCACTCATCATCATATTATAAAACCATAAATTGTGCAATACGCAAAGTCGCATGCCAAGCATCTCCTTGGCTTTCAGGAGATGTCTGATATAAGCGCGGGAATATGTGCGGCACGCAGGGCAGTTACACTTTTCGTCGATCGGCGCCATATCCTTTTCATACTTCTTGTTGAACAGGTTCATCTTGCCGTGATCGGTATAAACATGTCCGTGTCTTCCGTTCCGGCTCGGATATACGCAGTCAAAGAAATCAACTCCGCGCTCTACCGCCTCAAGTATGTTTGCCGGAGTTCCGACTCCCATAAGATAGGTCGGCTTCTCCTTCGGCAGATACGGAACGGTCTCTTCCAATACATGGTACATCTGCTCATGTGTCTCGCCCACAGCGAGACCTCCAAGTGCATATCCGTCCAGATCAAGCTCCGATATGCGCTTTGCGTGATCTATCCTTATATCATCATAGATAGCGCCCTGGTTTATCCCAAAGAGCATCTGTTTCTTATTGATCGTATCTTCTTTAGCGTTTAACTCTGCCATCTTGTCCTTACAGCGGATCAGCCAGCGTGTGGTGCGGTCAACCGAATTTCTCACATAGGATTTCTCCGCAAGAGCAGGAGGGCACTCATCAAACGCCATAGCAATCGTGGATCCGAGATTTGACTGTATGGTCATGCTCTCCTCAGGTCCCATAAATATTTTTCTTCCATCCACATGGGAGTTGAAGGTAACGCCCTCCTCCTTGATCTTTCGGAGTGTGGCCAGAGAAAAGACCTGGAATCCGCCCGAATCTGTAAGTATCGGTCTGTCCCAGACCATAAACTTATGAAGTCCGCCAAGTTCCTTTATCAGTTCATCTCCCGGTCTGACGTGGAGATGATAGGTGTTGGACAGCTGAATCTGCGCTCCTATCTCTTTTAAGTCCTCTGTCGAGACAGCGCCTTTTATGGCTGCAACTGTTCCGACATTCATAAACACGGGAGTTTGAACCGTCCCGTGCGGGGTTATGAATTCCGCGCGCTTTGCACGGCCTGAAGTTTTCAATATTTTATACATAATAGTCCTCTGTAATATACATTTTCGATTAGCTGCTCCCGCTTACGTGCGAGCACGACGCTGCACGCTTCAACAAGCTCGGTGTTCTAGGCTTCACTTTCGATTAGCTGCGCCCGCTTACATCATTCGCTAGCCCGCACTCGCTTGATGACATCTGTTCAGCAAGCTGACAGCCTGCTCATCAAGCGGTGCTCTACCGCTGCTTCGCAGCAGCTAACTCATGATGTGCGGTCACGGCTTATCAGCCTGAAAACTAGTCGTCATGCCTGCTTACGTGCGAGCACGACGCTGCACGCCGACTAGTTTTCCGCAGCTAATCGTAACTCTTTTATCATATCTCGGAGTTCGGCGGCGGCCTCATAGTTGAGTTCGGCGGCGGCCTTTCTCATGTTCTTCTCGGCTTTGGCAATGAGCTTCTTAATCTCCGCCTTGGACATCGACTCGGCATCCTTCTCAAGCGAAGCCTTTGTACCCTCGATAGTCTTTGAGATTGAAATAAGTTCACGCACAGACTTTTTGATAGTGGTCGGCGTGATACCGTGCTCCTCATTATACTCCTGCTGCAGCTTTCTACGTCTGGCTGTCTCGTCAATGGCTCTTTTCATGGAATCCGTTATCGTGTCAGCATACATTATTACATGGCCGTCCGCATTTCTCGCGGCGCGTCCTATTGTCTGAATAAGTGAGGTCTCCGATCTGAGGAATCCTTCCTTGTCGGCGTCAAGTATTGCCACAAGGGTAATCTCAGGTATATCGAGTCCCTCTCTCAACAGATTGATACCGACGAGCACGTCGAACACATCAAGCCTTAGATCTCTGATGATCTGGGCTCGTTCAAGGGTGTCAATGTCGGAGTGCATATATTTTACCCTGATACCGACATCCTTCATATAATCGGTTAAATCCTCCGCCATCTTCTTTGTGAGCGTGGTGATAAGCACCTTGTTCTTTTTCTCAGTCTCACGTCTCACCTCAGTGATAAGATCATCGATCTGCCCCTCAACCGGGCGCACCTCAATAGGCGGATCCAAAAGACCTGTTGGGCGGATAAGCTGCTCGGCACGAAGCAATTCATGCTCCTCCTCATATGTGCTTGGAGTCGCGGACACAAAGAGCATCTGGTCTATCTTTGACTCAAACTCCGAGAAATTCAAGGGTCTGTTGTCCAGCGCCGAAGGAAGTCTGAATCCGTAATCCACAAGAGTCGTCTTTCTCGAACGGTCGCCTGCATACATTCCCCCAACCTGGGGTATGGTGATATGCGACTCATCCACGATTATAAGATAGTCATCCGCGAAATAGTCCATAAGGGTCATCGGAGTCGTCCCCGCCGGCACTCCGGCAAGGTGCCTTGAATAGTTCTCTATTCCGGAGCAGAATCCGGTCTCCTTGAGCATCTCTATATCAAAATTGGTTCTCTCGGCAATTCGCTGTGCCTCAAGAAGCTTATCATTTGACTTGAAATACTTTACTCTCTCGTTTAACTCCTCCTCGATCGAAGCTGCCGCCCTAAGGATCTGTTCCTGTGGAACAACATAATGCGACGCAGGAAAGATTGCCACATGGTTAAGCTCTGACTTTACCTGTCCCGTCAGTATATCTATCTGCGCAAGCCTGTCTATTTCGTCACCGAAAAACTCCACTCTGATTCCATGCTCCGACTCATTTGCCGGAATGATCTCAACAGTGTCACCCCTGACGCGGAACGTACCTCGCTTGAAATCGATCTCGTTTCTGGTGTACTGGATATCGATAAGGTCACGAATAACCACATCGCGGTCGATTTCCATTCCCGGGCGAAGGCTTACCATCATGTTCATATAATCGTCCGGACTACCGATACCGTAAATACACGAAACCGACGACACTATAATGACATCCCGTCTCTCAGCAAGAGAGGCCGTGGCGGAAAGTCTCAGTTTATCGATCTCGTCGTTTATCGAAGAATCTTTCGCAATATAAGTATCAGTCGAAGGCACGTATGCTTCCGGCTGATAATAATCATAATATGAAACAAAATATTCGACAGCGTTTTCCGGGAAGAATTCTTTCATCTCCCCGTAAAGCTGTCCCGCAAGTGTTTTGTTATGTGAAATAATAAGTGTGGGTTTTTTAAGCTGTTCGATGACGTTTGCCATCGTAAATGTCTTTCCTGAGCCGGTGACTCCAAGGAGTGTCTGAAACTGATTCCCCTCCTTGAAGCCTTTCACCAGCTCCTCTATCGCTTTAGGCTGATCGCCTGTCGCCGAATATGGCGCATGAAGTTTGAAATCCATATCGTATTATTTAACCTTAACATTACATGTGTAGCTGTCCTTGCCAACTTTTACGATAACCTTTGTGTTTCCCTTTTTCTTGCCGGTGACAACACCTTTTTTATTTACTGTGGCAATCTTTTTGTTCTTTGATGTGTAGGTTACCTTCTTTTTGCCGGCATTTTTTACAACTATCTTGGCTGATTTGCCTTTCTTGACGGTAAGTTTTTTGGTGACACTTACCTTATCATTTTTCGAAGCATCCTTAACTGTAACCTTCATACTCACCGTTATGGTTGTAGTCGGATTTGTCTTCTTATCTGTGTATATAAACTTTACAGTGGCTGTGCCTGCCTTGTTGCCTTTAATCGTGAGCTGATCTGCCCCCTCTGATTTCTTTGCAGTTACAGAAGCTACCGTTGCGTCAGATGAGTTCGCATCAACATAGTATGTGTCGAAGCCGTAATATACATCATAAAATTTTTCTTTATCGGAATCTTTAAGCTTCGAAGACGAGTCTATAGCTTCCGAAACATATATCTGTAGGGATTTACCAGTTGTCACAGCAACATCATCACACGAAAACGAATACTCGGCGTAACTATTGTCTGACTGCCCATTGTCGTCCGTATCTGATCCGGTGTCATCTTCATCGTCTAATTCGTCGTTTTCATCCTCGTCATCTAAGCCGTCATCTGTATCATCTTCGTCATCCAGATCATCGTCTTCGTCGTCTTCTTCGTCGTCTTCTTCCCCGTCATCTAACTCATCTTCTTCGTCATCCTCATCGATTCCAACCGACTCAATGCTTTCCCCGAATACCACCATCGGAACAGTAGTCGTTCCGGCAAGTGTAGTTGCCATCAACATCATAAGAATACGTTTTTTCATAGCATAACCTCCTAACTTTCGCGCGAGCGCACATCCTCGTGGAGCATTTTTATTCAATAGGAAATTCAGAAGAATTTCCTCGTATTGAATAAAAAATAAGCAGGACGATAAGCCGGGTTATGTCTTGAGTGCTCATCTATCTAGACCAACCGTTACCGATTGGTTCGAGCGACTTACCTAAAGCTGTCGGGCCGAGTCAACGCTTTATTTTAGTCTTGCTTCGGATGGGGTTTACATGTGCCCTGTCGGTTACCCGACAGGCGGTAGTCTCTTACACTGCCCTTCCACCCTTACCAGCATACATACGGTAGCTCGAAAACGTTCCGTTTTCTTTCCGCTACCTCTCCTGTGCGGTAGCTCGAAAACGTTCCGTTTTCTCGCTATTCGGCTTTCGCCGAATCTCCACAGATAATATCTTCAACTTGCAAGCAAGCTTGCAGATTGCAGATATTATCTGTGACCGCACTGCTCAATGCTGGCGGTACATTTCTGTTGCACTATCCTTGGAGTCGCCTCCACCGGACGTTATCCGGCATCCTGCCCTGTGAAGCCCGGACTTTCCTCGTCTGTAAACAGACGCGAGCACTTGTCCTACTTATTTTTATATTAAAGCATAAAACTGCTTTGTTTTCAAGATATCAGCTTTTTTGCCGTCTCTATATCAGAGTTTATCTGATCTTTTAGCGCATCGATCGAAGCAAACTTCTTCTCTCCCCTGATGAAATAAAGTATCTCTACCGTAATCTCCAATCCGTACAGATCCCCGGAGAAATCAAAGATATAGGTCTCAACCTTCGCCTTCTTTTCATCATTTATCGTAGGATTAACCCCGATATTCGTAATGCCGTAGTACTTCGCCCGTCCGTTTTTTCCGTCAATTATTATTCTTGATGAGTAACAGCCAAACTTAGGAAGAAGCTTATTCTCAGGCGGATAAAGATTGACAGTGGGAATACCTATTGTCCTTCCGATCTTCCTTCCCGGCTCCACGATTCCGTGGAGAAAATAATTGTATCCCAGCAGCTCATTTGCCGAAGCTATATCGCCGTGGGCAATCGCACCTCTGATCAGGGTGGAGCTTATCACTCTGCCGTGGGATTTGAGCTTGTCTATCGCAAAAAGCTTATATCCAAATACTTCCTCACATTTCCTGAGAAGCTCTATGTTTCCGGATCTGTTGTGTCCGAATGCGAAATCATTTCCGACTACGATCTTCTTTATCCTGATTTTGGAGCACAACATCCTAAGAAAATCGTAAGCCTCCATACACATGGTCTCCTTCGTAAAAGGAAACTCGACAAAGTAGTCCACTCCCATAGTGTCAAAGCTGTGAATCTTCTCCTCGTTTGTCATAAGCATCCGGAATGGCTTATCCTGGACAACTCTTGCAGGAGGCACGTCAAACGAAAACGCCACAGCGCACATATCCTCCTCTTCTTTAGCCTTCACAAGCTCACTTATAAGAAGCATATGCCCTGTGTGCAGTCCATCAAACTTGCCAAAAGTAATGGCAATATTCTTTTTTGTTTTTATCTCGTCAATGCTTTTTACTATTTCCATATTATATCCATATTATCGAAGAGACCATTCCTGCTCAAATCTGTCAGCAATAGGCACGACAAGCTTCTCTGCCTTATCTGCCTTTGCCACCTGCTCTATCTCATCGAGTGTGTGAGCATCATCCAGAGTGAATCCGCTTGCCTTTGTCCTCTCAAGCTCGCTCATGCAGGCGCCGCATCCAAGCTTCTGACCGATATCATGGCACAAAGTCCTGATATAGGTTCCCTTCGAACAGGTCACGGTAAACCTTGCATACGGCAATTCGATCTCATCTATACTTATATCATAAATGTTTACCCTCTCAGGTTCTCTCTCAACCTCAATTCCCTCTCTTGCGTATTCGTAAAGTTTCTTGCCATTGACCTTTTTGGCTGAATACATCGGCGGAATCTGGTCATACCCTCCCTCAAAAGACAATATCATCTCTCTGACTTCATCAGCAGTGATGTTCGCAGTGTCTTTCTGTTCCAGAATTTTCCCGGATGTGTCCTGGGTATCTGTCACCTGACCGAGCATCATCTGTACTCTGTACTCTTTATCGGACTCCATCATCTTTGACGAAAACTTTGTTGCCCTTCCCAAGCATACAGTAAGCACTCCTGTCGCATCCGGATCAAGAGTGCCTGCGTGTCCGATCTTTTTCATTTTGAGGATTCCGCGAAGCTTCGCGACTACATCATGCGATGTGAATCCCTTTTCCTTGTTTACAACTAAAAATCCTTCGTACATTTACCTCTCCTGTATTCTTACGGCAAACGTCTATAACTGTCTCTGCATTAGTTCAAGTATCTCGCCGAGGGCAACGTTCGGATCGCCTTTTATGTTGCATCCGGCAGCGCGAACGTGTCCACCGCCTCCAAACTCCGATGCAATCTTCGAAACGTCAATGAGTTCCTGAGAACGAAGGCTTACCTTGAAGCCGTCGTCACAGTTCTGATATATGAAGATGGCAGTGTCAACGCCCTTTGTACTCCTCATATGAGCCACAATTCCCTCGAGATGTCTCGGTCGCACGCTACAGCTGTCCATATCATTTCTGTCGATGATGCAGGATATAACATTGCCGTCAAGATGTCTTTGGGCTCTCCCGAGAACGAGTCCGAGAATCTTTTGCTGTTCAAATGTCTTCTCGAAAAAGGTTTTGTCAATTATCCTAGTAAAGTCAACGCCCTTGTCCATCAGACATCCGGCAATCCTCATCGTCTTTGAAGAAGTAGATGAGTACTGAAAACATCCTGTGTCGTGGAGAATCCCCACATAGAGACATTCCGCAATCTCCTTTGAGATGCGATCCTCGTCGAGTACCGTAAACACCAGCTCGCTCGCGCTGCTCGCATCCGGAACTATCAGATATTCATCCCCGAATCCCTCATTGCTGATATGATGGTCTATACATATCGTCTTCTTGGCTGACTCAAAATACTTGCCTGCATTTCCCATGCGACCGGTATCCCCACAGTCAAGCGCGATAAAAAGATCATGTGTCTTATCTTTAGACGGATATGACTGTATAATGTCCGACCCGCTCAAAAACTTAAACAGGTTAGGAATCTCGCCGAGATATACATCAACCTTTATATCTGGATAATTCTCTCTTATGTAATTGTATACCGCAAGGGATGATCCTATACAGTCGCCGTCAGGATTTATATGTCCTGAAATTGCGACTGTCTTTACATCCTGTAAGTAGTAATCTAATTTTTCCATATTTTTCTAATACTATAATAATGTCACTTCGACAAGCTCCGAGATACATGAATGGCACGTTTCACTCGGCAAACGATCCGGTATCTCGACTAATTTTCGCCTGTGACCTCGTCGATGAGCTTGGACATCCTCACGCCGTACTCTATCGACTGATCCATGATAAAAGTGATCTGCGGCGTGTTCCTCAAATTGATATTCTTTGCAAGTGCTCTCTTGATAAATCCAAGAGCCGAGTTGAGACCCTCAAGTGTGTCCGCCTGGGCTTTCTCATCTCCAAGCACACTGATATATGCCTTTGCACTCTTTAAATCCGGTGCGACCTCGACAGATACAACCGATGTCATCGGATGTATCCTCGGGTCTTTTATCTCACTGCGTATGATGTTGGAGAGTTCACGCATTACCTCCTCGTTTATACGCGTATTTTTTATACTGTTCTTTCTCAAAATTATTACCTCTGATATCCTATCTCGGAACCTCAACCATCTTATACGCCTCGATAACATCCTCAACGGCAATATCGTTGAAGTCCTCAATAACGAGACCACACTCATAACCGGCTTTGACTTCCTTGACATCATCCTTGAATCTCTTGAGTGATGCAAGATTTCCTTCGAATATCTGCTCGCCCTCGCGAGTGATCCTGACCTTACAGTCTCTCTCGAAGAATCCGTCAAGCACATAGGAACCGGCAATATTTCCGATGCCTGATGCCTTGAATATCTGTCTTACCTCGGCGTGTCCGATTATCTTCTCCTCGAATACAGGATCGAGCATACCCTTCATGGCTGCCTCTACATCCTCGATCGCATTGTAGATAACCTTGTAGAGACGAACATCTACACCCTCGGTGTCTGCAGTCTGTTTTGCAATCGGATCCGGACGAACATTGAAACCGATAACGATCGCATTTGAAGCAGATGCAAGTATGATATCAGACTCGTTGATCGCTCCGACTCCACCGTGTATAACCTTAACGACAACTTCCTCATTTGAAAGCTTTTCAAGCGACTGCTTTACAGCCTCCACAGAACCCTGGACATCTGCCTTTACGATGATGTCGAGTTCCTTTAAGTTGCCCTCTTTTATCTTTGTGAACAGGTCGTCCAAAGACATCTTTACCTTGGACTCCTCTATGAGGCGCTCCTTGTTCTGTGATACGAATGTATCCGCAAAGCTTCTTGCCTCTTTCTCTGACTCCATCGCAACGAAGATCTCTCCTGCATTCGGAGCCGCTGAAAGCCCCTGAATCTCTACAGGCGTTGAAGGTGTAGCCACCTTTACACGTCTTCCCTGGTCATCCGTCATGGCACGAACTTTTCCGTAGCAGCTGCCCGCAGCTATAGGATCTCCTACATGGAGTGTTCCCTTCTGTACAAGAACGGTAGCGACAACTCCGCGTCCCTTCTCAAGACGTGCCTCAATAACGAGACCTCTTGCAGCTCTGTCCGCATTTGCCTTGAGCTCAAGCACATCAGCAGTAAGAAGTATCATCTCAAGAAGATTATCGATACCCTCGTGTGTATGTGCAGATACCGGAACGAACACAGTGCTTCCGCCCCAATCCTCCGGGATGAGCTCATACTCTGAAAGCTCCTGCTTAACTCTTTCAACATTTGCGCTCGGCTTATCGATCTTGTTTATAGCGACTATGATCTCAACACCGGCCGCCTTGGCATGGTTGATAGCCTCCACTGTCTGCGGCATAACACCGTCATCGGCAGCTACAACAAGGATTGCGATATCTGTGGAATTGGCTCCTCGCATACGCATTGCTGTGAACGCCTCGTGTCCCGGCGTATCAAGGAATGTGATCTTCTGTCCGTTGATCGTTGCAACAGAAGCACCGATGTGCTGTGTGATTCCGCCTGCCTCTTTGTCAGTGACGTGTGTCTCTCTGATCGCATCGAGAAGTGAAGTCTTACCGTGATCGACGTGACCCATTACGCAGACAACCGGCGGTCTCGGAGTCATAAGGCTCTCGTCCTCCTCCTCCTCGCGGAGAAGCTCCTCAATAACATCAACCTTAACCTCATGCTCACAGATACAGTTGTACTCAAGGGCGAGTTCCTCTGCCATATCGAACTCGATCTCCTGATTGATCGTAACGACAGTACCCTGCATAAAGAGCTTCTTAACAAGCGCTGACGGCTGAATCTTTATCTTGTCGGCAAGATCCTTTATGGTGATATAATCCGGAAGAGTAAGTGTTCTGATCACATTCTCATCGATCTCCGGAGTCTTAGGCTGTGGCTTGTTCTTCTTCTTTCCGCCATGTTTCTCAAGGTTTACATAGCGCTCTTGCTTCTTAGGCTGCTCGTAATTCTTCTTGTTTGTGTTCTTCTTGCCGCCGCGTCTTGCATCATTCTGACGTGCAGCTCCATCCTGACGCGAAGAATTATCACCTGAGAATTTTGAGCCCTTTGAATCGGATTTTGCTTTAGAATCGCGTCTTGCATCGCCGTGATTCTTGTCGGAACGCTCCTCGTTCTTCTTTTCCTGCTTCATGTTATCGAAAATATTTCCATGAATCTTAACATCAGGTCTCTTCATTGCATTTTCAAGCTTCATAGCATCATTAGGACGCTTTGGAGCTGCCGGCTTTGCCTCATGTTTTACCGGCTCTTTCTTCGGCTCAACATGGTTTGCCTGTGTATTCTGCTCCGGCTTTGGCGCTCTCTTGACAACACGGTCACCTGCATGTGAATAACCCGGGCGAAGTGAACCCTCACCCTCATCTCCTCTTCTGTTTCTCGGGCGGTTGCGATCACGCCCTCTGTTGTCGTTTCTGCCTCTGCCCTTTGACATTTTTGAGTTCTCACGGTTTATGACAACAGTGAGGTTTTTCTTAGGCTTCGCCTCTGCATCAGCTTTGACATCCTTCTTTGAAGCCTCCTTTTCAGGTGCGGCATTTTCAGCCTTAGGTGCGCTCTCCGGTTCTTTTGCCGGCGCAGCGTTATTTGCCTTGCCAGGAAATTTCTTTCTGATTATTTCCTGCGCAGCGTCATCTATATTGCTCGAATGACTCTTAACTTCAAATCCGTTCTCATTTAAGAAGTCAATCAATACTTTTGATTTTACATCTAATTCTCTGGCTATCTCATTTACTCTGACGTTTGCCATCAATCATCATCCCCTTCGCTTTTATTCATATCTATTTTCTTTAACAGTGCGTTTGCCAATCCTTCATCGTTAACACTAAGCGATGCCCTAAACTCTTTTCCTATGCATCTGCCGAGGTCATCTTTCGTAGCGTAAAATCTGATCTCGGTTTTGTGATAACTGCACATATCCGTAAATTTTTTCTTGGTTGCATCGGATGCTTCCTCGGATACTATTACCAAAAAACTTTTCTTTTCCTTCACGGACTTTTCCGTCATAAACTCTCCGCTTGCAACATTTCCGCTCTTGGCTGCAATGGAGATGAGCGACAACACCTTATCCTTCATCTTCTATCCTCTTCAATACCTCGTCATACAATCCGTCCGGTATCTGCGTCCTCAGTGATCTCTCAAGACCCTTTTTCTTCTGTGCTTTCTTTAAACACTCAATGTTTTTGCAGATATATGCGCTTCTGCCGTCTATATGGCATGCGCCTTTGATCACGATACCGTCAGCGGATCTTACAACCCTGATAAGATTTTCACGCTCAAGCAGCTTTCCGCAACCTGTGCATTTTCTCAAAGGCATACTCACTGAAATCTCCTATCTGTTACTCTTTGTCCTCGGGTGTCTGCTCATATTCACCTTCGTACTCACCCTCTTCATAATCGGTTTCGTACTCACCTTCCTCGTAATCATCCTCGTACTCGTAATCGCCATCATACTCGTCGTAATCTTCCTCAAACTCATAATCATCATCGAGGAAATCAAACTCGCCTGACTCTCTTGCCTGTGTCTCACTCTTGATATCGATCTTGAAATCTGTAAGTCTGGCTGCAAGTCTGGCATTCTGACCTTCTCGTCCGATAGCGAGCGAAAGCTGATAATCGGGAACGATAACCTTCGCCGACTTTTCCTCATCATCTGCGATAACCGCGATAACCTTTGCCGGTGAAAGCGCGTTTTCAATGAGCTTGGCGGAATTCTCACTCCACTCGATGATATCGATCTTCTCACCCTTGAGCTCATCGACTATCGCATTAACTCTTGATCCGTTCATTCCGACACATGCTCCGACAGGATCGACGTCCGGGTCGCTTGACCATACGGCTATCTTTGTTCTGCTTCCTGCCTCTCTAGAGATTGCCTTTATCTCAACTGTACCGTCTGCAACCTCGGTAACCTCAGACTCAAAAAGCTTTTTAACCAGTTCCGGATGTGTTCTCGATACAAGGATTCTCGGTCCTTTCGAAGTATCCTTAACCTCTACGATGAATACCTTGATCCTCTCGGTCGGTTTCAATACCTCTCCCTTAACCTGCTCTTTCTCCGGAAGTGTTGCATCTGCCTTTCCAAGGTTGATGCTGATGTTTCCGCCCATATTTCTCTGGACGATACCGGTTACAACCTCCCTCTCCTTATCCGTAAACTGGGAGAATACCATCTTTCTCTCCTCCTCACGGATCTTCTGGAGAATAACATTCTTAGCATTCTGTGTGGCGATGCGCCCGAAATCCTTGGACTGAATCTCAACCTTTGCAACATCTCCAAGCTCGTATTTGCTGTCAATAAGCTTGGCTGCAGCAAGGTCTATCTCAAGCACCGGATCCTCAACCTTCTCAACTACATTCTTGTCTGCCCACACATGGAAATCACCGGTCTCGGCTGACAACTCAACGCTGATGTTCTCGGTCTTTCCGAAATGGTTCTCACATGCCTTGATGAGAGAATTCTCAATTGCCTCAAGAAGTGTCTCCTTGCTGATATCCTTCTCCTTTTCGAGGACATCAAGTGCTTCCAACAGTTCGTTATTCATTATTTTACCTCCTTAAAAATCGAACGCCTCTCTGATGAGTGCTATATCTGATCTTTCAAATGTCATTTCACCATCTTCATCCGTAAGATCGATGGTAACTGTATCTTTATCGTAACTTATCAGGTTACCGTAAAACTCTTTCTTCTTATTTATAGACTTATAGGTTCTGATCTCGAGCTCCTTGCCGAGCGCCCTCTTGTAATCCTTTTCCTTTTTAAGAGGACGGCCAAGTCCCGGAGATGAAACCTCAAACACATATGAGTCCGAGATATAATCCTCCTTGTCGAGTATCTCGTTCATCTCTCTTGCGACAAGCTCACAGTCGTTTACCGTGATGCCGCCTTCCTTATCTATATATGCTCTGAGGTAATAGCTTTGACCCTCTTTTACATACTCAACATCTACGAGTTCGAAATTGTTTCTCTCTATAATAGGAAGAATCAACTCCTCCGTTCTCTTCTCGTAATCTTCTCTTCTTGACATTTAGAAATCCTCTCCATTAACGAAAGATGACCGGTTCAAAGAACCGATCATCTTAATCAACAAGTTTCAATTAGCAGCTCGTAGGGGAATCGAACCCCTGTTTCCGCCGTGAGAGGGCGGCGTCTTAACCCCTTGA
>CAJOQF010000124.1 GCA_905236295.1 uncultured Eubacterium sp.
GAAAGTGGAACAAGTATCCGAAACTTCCACTTCTTCGTTTTATGATGCCATACACACATTCCAAAAAGTGCTCCTAGTGCGCCGCCCACGAAAGCAGTTGCAATAAGTGTATTTTCCGGTATTCTCCATTTCCCCTTGATAGCTTTTCTTTTATCCACGCCGTAAATCATGAACGCGAACAAATTTATACAAGCCAGATATATTATCAAATACTTCATACTGTTTCGGGATGCTCTTTGAAATGACTCCTACTTTTTTCTGATACTTATCAGTTACTTTTGTTTGAAAATTTGGTTGGCCTTGTGGCATTTTTTCATCCCTCAAACCTTTTGGCATCAAGCGTCTTAATCAAGTGTGCCGGACTGCCCACCACAACTCCGTAATCCGGAACATCATGAGTGACTACTGAAGCAGCTCCTACAATAGCGTACTTACCTATCGTGACGCCGGACATGACGGATGCACCCGCTCCGATCCATGCACCATCGCCAATCACAATCGGCTTACACGTCAAAATCTGTCTGTCATAGGGATCGTGATTATTAGAAAGCAACTGTACATTCGCTGCTATCTGGACGTTATCACCTATTGTGATTCCGCCACGTGCCATAGCAAGCAAATTTGCATTGATATAGCAGTTCTTCCCTATGACGAGTTTTTCTATTGCCGCCCCGGAAATAGGCGCTGCAACATAGGAGCCCTCTCCCAGGCGATCCTCAAATAGTTCCTGAAGAATGGACACATATTCTTCCGTCCTCGGCATCGTATGATTCAATTTGAACATTAGTTGCGTCTGCCGATCATACATTGCCAGTTCTTCGTGTGTAAGTTCCCTCATATCTACTCTTAATTCTTCCATGTCACAATCCTTTCCATGCTCTCAGCTCTTCTGCCGTCCTGACGAGCTTTGCATCAACACTCACTGCACCGTCCACATAAGGCTTCAGTCTTCCAGCCGTCTGACCGATTCCACTTCCCCCTGAAGTGGCAAAGGCATGGACAGCCTTCCCTTTCCAATCTTCTCCCGGTTACATCTCGCCAAAGGATTCATATACCTAAGGTCAGCCTTTGTATACGGCTCCTTGGGTACTATCTCAAATATATCTGCACCAATTCCCTTAGAAAATTCCTCCGCTATGCCTTTTGTCTTCCCATACTCCGCGCTAAAATATGCAACCAATGTACTCACGTTTCTACATCTCCAATCTTCGTATGACTATACTATTCCTACCTCGTATCGACTCCATCAGCGATACACGATTATCTTATCACATCACTGTCATTTCTGCCAGGATCCCAGGCCTTTTCGTAAATCCGAAACCTTCGGCTTTTTGAAGATAGGTTTCTTTTGTGACATTGAGAAATAAAGCGTAGCAGACCTTCAATAATCTGCTACGCCCAAGAGTAATAATTATTCGTGTTTAGCACGTAGATTCATTATTTAACTTTAACCTTAATCTTGAAGCTTACGCCGTTCACCTTTACTGTGACGGTTGCTTTACCCTTTTTAACGCCTTTGATCTTTACGGTTGTGGCTGTTTTCTTGGAAGTAACCTTTGCAACCTTTTTGTTTGAGCTTGAATAAGCGTTCTTAACGTCAGCTGCTTTGCCGTTTATCTTTACGGTAAGGGATTTGCCTTTCTTAACTGTATAGGTCTTGGTCTTGCTAAATTTCTTGCCATTTACTTTGATAGTCGGATTCGTGGTCACATTAACCTTTATGGACAACTTCTCTCCATTATCAAGTGTAGCGGTGATGGTTGCAGTACCCTTCTTTAGTCCGGTGACAGTTCCGTTGTCTGATATGGTTGCAACCTTTTTATTAGAAGATTCCCACTTAGAAACCTGACCGTTATTTAAAAACAGGTATTGGGTCTCTCCGGCTTTCAAAGAAACCTCCTCGCCATCCCAGAAATAAGGAGTTGCGAATGTAACCTGCACAAAATTCGTGCCTTCATTCAACTGTTTAAAAGCCTCAGGAATAAGGTCGGCATCCGGAACTACAACCTTCCAGGCTTCAGATGAGTCAGCCAACTCTGACGGAGTGCCTTTATAATTTGCGATAAAGTCTTCATATCCTTCCGGCTGGAATGCGTTTATTATGTTCTTTAATGATTCGATTCCCTGCTCACTTATTCCATTGTACTCAGAAAGTGTGATGGTAACGTCATTCTTGTTTCCATCTACATACAGATGGTATTTGCCCAGGTTGCAGTACTGAGATGTATTTTCTGAGGTAAGCGCTGACACTTCTAAAGTCTCGAGTGTTTCCGGAGTGAAATAGGCCTCTTCTATTACCTTGCTAACTATATTCTTGTCATACTCGGATTTTGCATAAAGGCTGATTGTTCTGATGCCGTGCTCATCCGGAGCTGAGTAATTGTAATATTCGCTTGTAAGTACATCGTCTTTTTCCTGAGTTGCCTCCACAGCGGTTAAATAAGCTCTTAGCACTTCAGAGTCCATTCCAAGATGGTCTGCAACCGCATCTACAATATAATAACTAAAAATCCATAAGGTATTTGTATCGTCTTCGGTCGCGTTGCACACGATACATCCACTTTCTTCATCATAGTCATAGAAACAGTCCTGTTTATATTTATTATAATCCTCTGAGTCCGGAACAAACGATACTGTAATTCGATTTCCATTCAAGACGGCTTTAAAATGGAACTTTCCGTACTTTGCCAGATCTTTGTTTCCCTCGCTATAAGTTGATCCCTCTGCTACGAGCTTATCAAAAATGTCCTGTGCTATGGGAGAGGTTTTCTCTGTTGTCTCACCAGTCTCAGCTGCGTATGTCACCATAGCCGGCAATGCGGGCGTCATTGACACTGCAACCATTACGGAAACAGCAACCGATGCGATGGTTTTTGTAATCTTTCTCATGCTTCTTCCTCCTTTTTATTGGTTGTTATAATGTGTTTGTCGCATAGTAGAATTATACTACAATCCGACGGAATCCGCAAAGTTTTTTTGACAACATGCACAAAAAAAGTGCATCAAATGATATTAGACCATATATATTCTCATTCTCTCACCATCATCACAGTTACAACCAGCAATATAGCAGATGATATCCATATCGTGCTATATCCCAGTTTTAACGAAAGGACTCCGCCTATACCCGCGCCGATCGCAAATATCAGGATAATCCCGAAAAAATGCAATGATTTGTACAGAGTCGCCTTATCTTTTGTCTTTAAATACTGCGACATACTCTCCACGGCGCTCCTTAGATTACCGATACACATTGTACTGGCGTATCCGAAACCGTGGACTTTTCTGAAAGTCTGAACCTGCATCGCGCACGCAAAAGAGACGAGCACGTTGGCAAGCAGGTCGTGGGTTCCGGGCAAAAAACCAACAATACCAAGCAGGATAATTTCTATGATAAGGACGATCTGTCTCCAATGAATCTTCTGAAGAGTCTTAAAACTGCTTTCAATGCGTGCAGCAAGAAAAATGCCTGCGGCAAACGAAAGAAGCGGAAACAAATAGTCCAGCCCGACCATCCAGTTGCCGGACATAAAACTCTGACTCATCAACACGACATTACCTGTCTGGGCATTCGCGAATACTTCCCCCCTCATATTGTATGTATAGGCATCCTGCAGTCCGCCGGAAACGGACAGCAATGCGCTCAACCTAAAACTTTCGGACTTCTGCATTTTTATCTTCCTTTAATGATCATTACTTATCTGATCTCTCTACTCAAAAACTTTTTCAAGACAGTATACCACGAAAGCACGAGGAAAATCCATACTTGTATGGATTTGAC
>CAJOQF010000125.1 GCA_905236295.1 uncultured Eubacterium sp.
AACATGCCGTTTGCAAAGTAATCAGGAGGAGCTACTGTTGGCACAGTAGCTATTGCACCGCCAATTAAAGTCGTGCATTCGCACGAGGGCGGCGCAAATAGTTGCTCAAACCGATAACGAATTGCCCGCACCCTCGCAGCAAAGTGCGAGAGTCGGGATTGAAAAGTAACGGAGGAATTTAAATGGCAAAATCAGCTATGAAGAATAAACAGCAGCGTAAGCAGAAGTTCTCTACCAGAGAGTACAATCGCTGCAGAATATGTGGTCGTCCACATGCTTATTTGAGAAAATATGGAATTTGCAGAATCTGCTTCAGGGAGTTGGCTTACAAAGGTCAGATTCCGGGAGTTAAGAAAGCAAGCTGGTAAGGAGGAATATAATCATGACTAACGATCCAATCGCAGATATGCTTACGAGAATTCGTAATGCTAATACCGCAAAACATGATACAGTCGATATACCTTCATCCAAGATGAAGATCGCAATCGCAGGCATCCTCCTTGACGAGGGATATATCGAGAAGTATGAGCTTGTTGATGCAGGAGCATTTAAGAATATCCGCATCACGCTCAAATATGCTGGAAACAAGAGTGAGAGAATCATCTCCGGTATCAAGAGAATCTCTAAGCCGGGTCTTCGTGTATACGCAGGCAAGGATGATATTCCGAAGGTTCTTGGTGGACTCGGAATCGCAATTCTCTCTACAAACAAAGGAATTGTAACAGACAAGCAGGCAAGAAAAGAGGCCGTTGGCGGTGAGGTTCTTGCATTTGTGTGGTAATAAAACATTATAAATAAAAATTCATAGGAGGTACGGGCATGTCACGAATAGGAAGAATGCCAATCGCAATACCTGCAGGAGTAACTGTAGATGTTGCAGAAAATAATCATGTGACTGTAAAGGGTCCTAAAGGCACTCTCGAGCGTTCTCTTCCAACAGAGATGGAGATCAAGAAAGAGGGCGAGGAGATTGTAGTTACAAGACCTAACGATCTTAAGAAAATGAAGTCCCTGCACGGTCTTACAAGAACACTTATCAACAACATGGTTATAGGTGTAACAGAAGGCTTTACAAAGGAGCTTGAGGTAAACGGTGTTGGTTACAGAGCACAGAAATCCGGAAAGAAGCTCACACTCAACCTTGGTTATTCTCATCCGGTAGAGATGGAAGATCCGGAAGGATTGGAGTCAAAGGTTGACGGTAACAAGATTGTAATTTCAGGCATTGACAAAGAGAAGGTCGGACAGTACGCAGCCGAGATCAGAGACAAGAGAAGACCTGAGCCATATAAGGGCAAAGGAATCAAGTATGCTGATGAGGTAATCAGACGTAAAGTCGGCAAGACCGGTAAGAAATAAAGAAAGGCGGCAGGGAAATGGTTAATAAGAAATCCAGAGCGCAGGTTCGTGTTAAGAAGCATAGAAGAATGCGCAATCATTTATCAGGAACAGCCGACAGACCACGTTTGGCAGTTTTTAGAAGTAATAATCACATGTACGCTCAGGTTATCGACGACACGATAGGCCACACATTGGCAGCTGCATCTACTCTTGAGAAGGATATTAAGGCTTCACTTGAGAAGACAAACAACGTTGACGCAGCTAAGGAGCTTGGAACTGTCATCGCAAAGAGAGCCATGGACAAGGGTATCAAGACCGTTGTATTTGACAGAGGTGGCTTTATTTACGAGGGTAAGGTTAAGGCGGTTGCCGAGGCAGCCAGAGAAGCCGGATTAGAGTTCTAGGAGGAAATATAATGAAACGTGAAATCATTGACGTAAGTGGGCTCGAGCTCGAAGAGAAAGTCGTTTCCATCAAGCGCGTTACAAAGGTTGTTAAGGGTGGTCGTAACATGCGATTCACAGCACTCGTTGTAGTCGGCGACGGAAATGGACATGTCGGAGCAGGACTTGGAAAGGCTACTGAAATTCCTGAGGCAATCCGCAAAGGAAAAGAGGACGCAATCAAGTCCCTCATCGAGGTTAAGCTTGACGAGAATAAATCTATAACACATGACATTTCAGGAAAGCATACCGGAGCATCGGTATTACTTAAGAGAGCACCTGAAGGAACGGGCGTTATCGCCGGAGGTCCTGCACGTAACGTGTGTGAGCTTGCCGGAATCAGAAACATCCGTACTAAGTCTTTGGGATCAAACAACAAGCAGAACGTTGTGCTTGCTACTATAGAGGCGCTCAAAGGTCTTAAGTCTCCTGAAGAAGTTGCCAAGCTTCGCGGAAAGACCGTTGAAGAGATACTTGGTTAATTGTAATTAAGGAGGAATAAGAGATGGCAAAATCACTTAAGATAACACTTGTCAAATCTACTATCGGAGCTGTTCCGAAGCACAAGAAGACAGTTGAGGCTCTTGGTCTTAGAAAGACAGGAAAGACAGTTGAGCTTCCTGACAATGACGCTACAAGAGGTATGATAAGACAGGTCAGACATTTGGTTAAAGTAGAGGAAGTATAGGAGGACGAGAAGATGGATTTATCTAATTTAAGTCCGGCTGCAGGTTCAACACACAGCAAGAATTTCAGACGCGGACGCGGTCATGGTTCAGGCAACGGAAAGACTGCAGGTAAGGGACATAAGGGTCAGAAGGCTCGTTCAGGCGGCGGATCAAGACCGGGATTTGAAGGAGGCCAGATGCCTCTCTACAGAAGAATCCCGAAACGTGGATTCAAGTGCATTAACTCAAAAGAGATCATCGGTATCAATGTTTCAGCACTCGAGAGATTTGAGGACGGTGCTGAGGTAACAGTTGAGACTCTCATTGAGACAGGCATCGTAAAGAACCCTAAAGATGGAGTTAAAATTCTTGGAAACGGAGAATTAACTAAGAAGCTTAACGTAAAGGCAAACGCTTTCAGCGCAAGCGCAAAAGAAAAAATTGAGGCTCTTGGTGGAAAAACAGAGGTGATCTAATGCTCGAAACAGTGAAGAATGCCTTCAAGATTAAGGATATTCGTGTGAGGATCATTTTCACCTTTTTGATGCTCGTTGTAATCAGGATCGGATCTCAGATTCCGGCTCCTGGTATCAACAGTGAGCTCTTTGCTCAGTGGTTCTCTTCACAGTCAGGAGATGCATTTAACTTCTTTGATGCGGTGACAGGTGGTTCATTCCTTGATATGTCAATCTTTGCATTGAACATTACACCGTACATCACTGCATCCATCATCATGCAGCTTTTGACGATAGCTATCCCTAAGATTGAAGAGCTTCATAGAGATGGCGAGGATGGCAGAAAGAAGATAACAGCTATAACGCGTTATCTCACAGTCGGACTTGCTCTACTCGAATCTGTAGCTATGGCTATCGGATTTGGCAGAAGCGGATATCTCACAGAATATAACGCACTCAATGTTATTACTGTAGTAGCTGTTCTTACTGCCGGTTCATCTATCCTTATGTGGATCGGTGAGCGTATCACGGAGAAAGGTGTAGGAAACGGTATTTCTATCGTTCTTACCATCAACATCATCTCCAGAATGCCGCAGGATCTCGGCTCACTTTTTGAGCAGTTTATCAGCGGAAAGACAATAGCAAGAGGCATTCTTGCGGGCGTTATTATCGCCGCAATCATCATTCTCGTTGTAGTGTTCGTAGTAGCATTGCAGGGAGCAGAAAGACGTATTCCGGTTCAGTATTCAAAGAAACTGCAGGGAAGAAGACAGGCGGGAGGTGCATCTACGCATATTCCGTTAAAGGTAAACACGGCAGGTGTTATACCGGTCATCTTCGCACAGTCACTTATGCAGTTCCCGGTTGTATTGGCAGCGCTTATCGGTAAGAGCGACGGCACAGGTTTCTGGTCAAAAGTTCTTAAAGGACTTTCACAGTCCAACTGGTGTGATCCAAATCAGCCTATATATACATTAGGAATGGTCGTCTATATTCTACTTATAATAGCGTTTGCATATTTCTACACGTCGATTACATTTAATCCGCTTGAGATTGCAAACAACATGAAGAAATCCGGAGGATTCATACCTGGTATCAGACCCGGTAAGAATACGAGCGATTATCTCTCGAAAGTATCGGGATATATCATCTTTATCGGTGCTATCGGACTTTCAATAGTATCCGTTATTCCGATATTCTTCAACGGAGTTTTCGGAGCGAGCGTATCGTTCGGAGGAACATCAATCATCATCGTTGTCGGTGTTGTTATTGAGACGTTGAAGCAGATTGAGTCTCAGATGATGGTTCGTAACTATAAAGGTTTCTTGGGACACTAATATTATCAGGGACAGGCATTTCGTCTGTCCTTGTCGTGGTTGTACGGTCACTGAGCCTGTCGAATTTACGTAAAAAAGGAGAATGCTATGAAAATAATTATGTTAGGAGCCCCGGGTGCGGGTAAGGGTACCCAGGCAAAGCAGATTGCAGATAAATATACAATTCCGCATATCTCAACCGGAGATATTTTCCGTGCAAACATTAAAGAGGGCACTGAGCTTGGAAAGAAAGCTAAGTCATACATGGATGCCGGCGGACTTGTTCCGGATGAGCTTGTTGTTGATCTTGTGATCGATCGTATTGGCAAAGATGATTGCAAGAACGGTTTTGTTCTCGATGGTTTTCCGAGAACTATCCCTCAGGCAGAGGCACTTACTGACGCATTGAACAAGATCGATCAGAAGATGGATTTTGCAATCGACGTTGATGTGCCGGATGCAAATATTATTGACAGAATGGGCGGAAGACGCGCATGTGTTGGCTGTGGAGCTACATACCATGTAATCACAATTCCACCTAAAAAAGAGGGTGTTTGCGACAGATGTGGTGAGAACCTCATCCTCCGCGATGACGACAAGCCGGAGACAGTTAAAAAACGCCTCGACGTTTATCATGAGCAGACTCAGCCGCTTATAGATTACTATAAGAAAGAGGGAATCCTTAAAACAGTTGACGGTACGCAGGATATGGAAAAGGTATTTGCTGATATCACTGCAATCCTCGGAGCGTAAAGACGATGGCAGTTACAGTTAAATCTGCGCGTGAAATTGAGCTTATGCGCGCTGCCGGACGCATACTTGCAAAGGTTCATCAGGATCTCGGTGATGCTATTAAGCCGGGGATGTCAACATTTGACATAGACAAGCTCGGAGATGAAATGATCAGAAGTTTCGGATGCATTCCGTCTTTCAAAGACTATAACGGCTATCCTGCTTCTGTCTGTGTTTCAGTAAATGATGAAGTTGTCCACGGTATTCCGAATAAGTCCCGCATCATAAAAGAGGGCGATATAGTTAGCCTTGATATAGGCGTTATCTATAAGGGATATCACTCTGATGCAGCCAGAACACACGGTGTTGGCGAAATCAGTGAAGAGGCCCGGTTCCTGATCGATAAAACCAGACAGAGCTTCTTCGAGGGTATTAAATTTGCGAAGGCAGGGAATCATCTTCATCAGATATCAAATGCCATCGCGGGCTATTGTGAGGAGTTTGACCTCGGAGTTGTCGAGGACCTGGTTGGTCATGGAATCGGACAGAATCTCCACGAAGATCCGGAGGTTCCAAATCATTTCCAGACCAAACGAGGAATTCGTCTCAGAAAGGGAATGACTCTTGCCATCGAGCCAATGGTTAATCTAGGTACATATGAGGTTGAGTGGCTTGATGACGATTGGACTGTGGTTACTCTCGACGGATCGCTTTCGGCTCACTATGAGAATACAATTCTCATTACCGATGGTTCTCCGGAAATTCTCACTCTCACCGAGAGGGAGATAGCAGAGTTGTCAAAGTGACAATACTATAGGAATAAAATATGATGGAACAATTTGCAAAATCACTGTGCGGACACGACAGGGATTCAATATACGCGATCATAAATGAGGATAGCGAATATGTTTACCTGGTTGACGGCAGACTTAAAAAGACAGATAAGCCGAAGAAGAAAAAAATCAAACACGTTCAACGTATAAAAAATCTTCCGGCTCAGGTCGATGAGATATTGGGTAGTGACATTTATCATGATGATGACACCCGTATCAAAAATGCGATAAAGGCATACAACAATTTTTTAAATAAAGATCTTGCGAAGTGATTCGCGACACGCAAACAGATTTACAAGGAGGACTGTAAATGTCAAAGTCAGATGTTATCGAAGTAGAAGGAACAGTAGTAGAAAAATTACCTAATGCGATGTTTCAGGTTGAGCTTGAGAACGGTCATCAGGTGCTCGCTCATATCAGCGGAAAGCTTCGCATGAACTACATCAGAATTCTCCCGGGTGATAAGGTTACTCTTGAGCTTTCACCGTATGACCTTTCAAAGGGTAGAATCATCTGGAGAGATAAATAAAGAAATAACCATATAGGTAATGATAAAAAACACAAAACGCCTTAAAGAATTCGGATACTTAAATGTATCCGTATTTTTTATTAGAAGGTGTAGCGGGATAACCAATCTGTCGTTTTCGGAACATTCGAAATCGCTGCAGACCTTGAAAAATGGGACTTCATTACGAGGCCCCATTTTCTATGCGCTGAAACCGAACTGACATTCGATTGATTCAAGTCCCAAATCCCATGATTCCCGCATCTTTCGGGACGCAGAACTTGTCGGAATCGGGGCGGCTGGAAACCCAATGAATATGGGATTTCCCGGTTGTCGAGTGT
>CAJOQF010000126.1 GCA_905236295.1 uncultured Eubacterium sp.
CCGCCTTCTTGCCCAGCTCGAACGCATTGTTTACATTCGCTGCCTTACCTGCCATGGCAAGCGCGTGCGCCGGCTCAAAGCGGTTCTTTAAAAGGCTTCCGAGTTCAAGCCCGGCTCTTTCTATGTGAAGTCCCTTTAGAGGCGGCATAACATCCGGCACGCTAAAGAGTCTGTCCCCAAAAAGCTCGAATCTGCGGTCATCTCCGATAACGGGCGACTTAAACATTCCGGTGGCGAAATCCTCATATGCGTTTATCGCATCAACTATCACAGTGTTTTTCTTTCCGCCCTTTTTGTTCTGTTTCTTACTCTTCTTCTCAGGCACAGCTTCAGTAGTATCCGGCTCACCGGTCTTTACGAGCTTTGCGCTGAAGTGTCCCTCTCCCCTTTGTCTGTGCGGGTAGATCCTCTCCATCTTCTCGACTTTCATATCCGGGAAGTTTGAGACAAACCACTCTATGTTGTTCTCATTCTCCTCAATCGCAAACGTGCAGGTGGAGTACACCATCTGTCCGCCCGGTTTGAGGGTCTGATATGCACAGCCGAGTATCTCGCGCTGGCGTTTTACACAGAGAGCCACATTATCTTCGCTCCACTCTTCTATCGCCTCGGGATTCTTACGAAACATTCCTTCCCCCGAACAGGGCGCGTCAACCATCACACAGTCGAAAAACTCCCTGAAATGTTCCTCCACACTCTGCGGCGTTTCATTTATAACCACAGCGTTTGTGATCCCGCATCTCTCCACGTTCGACGCAAGGATCTTTGCCCTTGATGCAACATACTCGTTTGCGACTATGATCCCCGTGCCGGCAAGGCGCTCGGCAAGCCGGGTAGTCTTCCCGCCCGGAGCGGCACACATATCGAGAATTTTCATCCCCGGCTCTATGTCAAACATCTCCGCCGGAAGCATCGCCGAGGGTTCCTGGATGTAATACGCTCCCGCCTCGTGAAGCGGATGTTTGCCCGGTCGGTCATTTTCGCCATAATAATATCCATTCTCGGACCAGGAAATGCGCTCATAATGATCAAGGACTGCGTCCGGGATCTCTCCCACACAGTCCTTATCTGCTTTCAGTGTATTTATCCTTAAGCCGTAGGTTCTCGGTTCGTCGTAACTTGCGATAAACGCATCGTACTCGGATCCGAGCAGGGCTTTCATATCAGATTTGAAATCTTCGGGTAAAACTATCATCTGTTTATACTCCGCCTGTTATTATCCATGGTATCGGCTGAGTCTCATAAGTGTTGTCTTTTTTGAGCTTGGATACCGTGATCTGGATAACCTCCATATTTCCTATGTTGTACTTCTTGAAGAGGTTTACTATCTCTGTGAGTGTTCCGAGGTCAAGTGTGTAGATGATAAATCTGCACTTTGGATTGACAGCAAGGAGCGCTTGTATCTCCTCCTCAAGATGCTTGTCTGCAACTATAAATCCGGTACCCGGAACCGGAAGCTTGGAGAGGGTCTCCTTTGTGGCGTCGGACACGATCTCCACATTGTGAAGTCCGAACTTTCCGACGTTTTCTTCCATGGTCTCACGGTCGGTCTTGTTGTATTCAACGGCGATCACGCAGCCCTCGCTGACAGCCATAGCCGCCTCGACGGCGATACTCTCCCCGCTGATGATGCAGATAGTGTCCTGAGCGTCGAGATTTAACATGCTCATCATGACAGCCCGGATCTCATGTCCGACATATCGGATGGAGCCTGTGGAGAAGTTGTCGTTTCCGATACCTATCTTGAATGACGAGTGAGCATCATTGTTAATGATGAGCATAACGCACGGACCTTCTATCTCCATGTTTATGCAGTTTCTGATCTTTGTGACAGAGACATCTCCCTCGGGCTCCAAGCCCTCCTTGAACCAGATATCGCACTCTCCGAGACCCGAATCCCACATCTCGTAGAAGAAGTTCTTGTGACCCGCGTCCGCAAACAAAAGTACTCTCTTGTTCGACTCAACCGTTGTGATGACATTCTTTTTCTTTACACTGATATCAAGTATCTTGACCTTCTCAAGATTCAGATCAGCCTTCTCGCTGAAATATTTAAGCCACGACAATACCATTTCGTTTGTAAATATTGAAGCTCTTTCCATAGTGGCACACCTCCGAAAAAATTCTATTTATTAGTATACCTTCTTTGCCCCTGTCGCACAAGTAGACTTTTTGAATTTACATAAGTCCGAAAAAAGTGTATAATATAAGTGTTTTCACAAAAGGGAAGTGGTGTGACTATGGCAAATTCCAACAAAAAAAAACCTATTACATCAATGTTTTCAATCTTAAAATATGCCAAAAAGTCTACAGTGGTGATGATAATCATTTCCATCTCCGCTCTTGCTGCCCTGTTTTTTTCCAGCTTTCATCTCATATATGAGAATCAGCGCGAAAATCTTGCAAACCGCGGACGCACAACAGCTTTCAACACAATGAACGACATCAACAAATTTCTTGAGCAGGGGCTGTTGGCAGTTGACGTCCTTTCCTACAGCATAAATTCAATGATGATGCGCAACGCATCCGACTACGAGATACGCTCCTATCTCGTCTCCCAGTCAAACACATTCACCAATGCTCTCGACAGCAGTTTTTTCGGTGCCTACGGTCTATTTAACGGCACTTTTCTCGGCGGAGTCGGATTTGAACCCGAATCGGATTTCGATCCCCTGACAAGACCATGGTATACCGCGGCAATCAACTCCAATGGGCAGACCACCCTTGTTTCACCCTATGAAAATGCCCAGACTCATACCACAATGATGTCCATCTCCAAACAGCTTTCCAACAAGGATGACGTTGTTGCGGTGGACATGTCCCTTCGAAAGCTTCAAAAGACCTTTGAGGACAATATCTCGGACGAAGTGGCTGCCTTGATGCTGCTTGACGACTCCGGAAAAGTGATCGTCCATTCAGATTTAAATGAAGTAGGGAAAAATTACTTCGAGGACAGCACCGGAATCGGCGCAAAGATTCACGGAATCCTTACAAAAGAGATTTCGCCCGATGCCAACTATTCGGATTTCGAGATAAAACACGACGGTCACAGATATGCTGTCTGCTATCAGCTTTTAAACGACCAGTGGTATGTCGTGTCACTTACCAGTGAAGATTATATCTACAAACAGCTAAACTACATCTATTTTATTCTCACCGCTTTTTCAGTGCTGATGATCTTTATTGCCATCCGCATTATAGTCTACAGCGCCAAACGCCAAAAATCGGTGACAGAACTCGACAATCAGATAAAATCCATGGGAGACATATATCTCTCAATCCACATAATCAACCTGAACAAAGATACCTTCAAGGAAATACGTTCAAATGCGAAGGACCTTGAAAGCGCTCTGCACCAGGTCAGTAATCATGCCCGGGATCAGATACGTGCTATGATGGATATCCTGACCCAGGAATCCTTCAAGCCGACCATGATGTCCTTTATAGATCTTGACACCTTAAACAACCGTCTCGCAAATGTCAACACCATAACCTACGAGTTTGTTGACTGGCACAACTCCTGGAGCAGAGCAAGATTCGTTGTAGTTGATCGAAACAAGGACTCATCCCCTCACCATGTAATGTGGCTTATAGAGGCTATAGACAAGGAAAAACGTGAGCACGAAAAATTGCGATACCTGTCTGAGACGGATCAGATGACCGGTATCAACAATCGTGCAAGCGGCTCGAAAAAGATACAGGAGTATATCGCCTCAGGTATATATGGTCTCTTCATAATAATCGATGCAGACAAATTCAAATCGGTCAACGATAACTATGGACATTCTACCGGCGATAAGGTTATAATCGAAATTGCAGAATGTATGAAGCGCGCCTTTAGAGGCGATGATATCATCATGCGCTTGGGCGGCGATGAATTTGCCGCATATCTTTCTACTGTTGCCGACAAAAAAACTGCTGATATTATCATCGATAGATTTTTCAGGGAGATCGACAGCATAGATATTCCCACCCTTGGTGATCACAAGATCAACGTCAGCGTGGGATGTGCTTTCAAACGCAACGAAGATGATCACGACTTTGACGCTCTTTATCAGCACGCAGACACATGTCTGTACCTAAGCAAGGAGGTTGTCGGAAATAAGGCTACATTCTTCAATGATGAGCCTTGACGACTCCGGCAAAGTCGTGGCTCATACCGATGAAAACCAAACAGGCCACAACTACCGGATCGAAACCGACACCTTTGGACATGATGTGGGCGACAAGGTTCTCATCGCAATTTCAGACTGTCTGGCAAAAACTTTCCAAGTTTTTCTTTGTAATCACGCCATGAATCTATAAAAACACTGTGTATCGAGGAGATAACATCCATCTCATAATTGTGCACAGCCAGTTCAAGACGGTTGGCCATACTTGCAAGGATCATGATACCGATGGTCGCTGAAGAGCTCTTCATGGAATGCGTCTGCAATTCATATCTCCTAAGTGCATCTCTAAATGCATCATCTTTGGCAGAATGTGTAGAAAGATATTGTGACGCCTTGTTTGCATCGAGCTCTCCATCATCATCAATACCGATAAGCTCCTTCATTTCAGAGTAGACTGCTTCGAGTTTGTCTGCATTTTCATATAAGGAGTCATAAAAGTCCTGCATGATCTCTATCAGAACATATCCTTTTGGAAGATGCATTCTGGCATAACTGAAATCCATTCCCTCTACAGTAACAAAATCGTCTTTTTTCCGATCAGAATTTTCTGAATCCCTCTCCCCTTCAACTTTTATTATAAGCTCAGACGGAAGCATGTCATAGAGCATTCTCTCCATACGCTTTGGATTGATCGGTTTCTCAAGGAAATTGTCAAACCCTATTTCTTTGTAATAGTCCCTTGATCCCGATGCCGCATTTGCAGAAAGTGCCACAATCCCTGTATGCCTGTTAGGAGAACCGTCATCACTCCTGATCTTTTCCATGACCTCTATTCCATTTACATCCGGCATCATATGATCGAGGAATATCAGATCATACTTTTCCTGTTTTGACAGGGTAAGACCTTCAGCTCCACAGGTGGCTGTGGTAATTTGAATGCCGGTCTCCTTCAAAAGTCTGGTAAAGACTTTCAGATTCATAGCATTATCATCCGCAACCAGAATTTTTGCCTCCGGTGCTTTAAAACTACTCATATACTTCGTTGCCAGATTACGCCTGAATCTTTCTTCAAAATTACCCAGTGGTTTAACGTCAACAATCTTTTGTCTGAGCAAGAACCAGGTTTTTGTCCATTTTTTGTATTCGCTGTCAATCTCAAGTTTACTGCCCATCATTTTTAGCAGGTGACAGGCTATCGTCATTGGAATGCCCGCATCCTTTAACACACTTTTACCGGTTTCATCGTCAGACTCCAATGCCTCAAGGATTTGCGGTATATTTTCCTTTTTAACCTCACATCCCGGATCTGTCACCTCAAACTTTAGAATAAGCTCGTCATGATCTCTCTCTCCGGTCACATTCATTATGATCTTGCCCTCATCGGTAAAGCGTACGGCAGTCAACAGAATATTGGTCATAATCTGTTTTATCTTCACATCATCACCGAAAAGAACCGTCGGAAGATCTGAATCCACATTTATAACAAACTCAAGATTACCCTCCTTGATCTTGACCAATACAATCTGTACAACATCCTGCAATATACTTGCCAGTCCATAGTTCACAGGATTAATGGTGACATTTCCCGCATTGATCCTGGAAAGATCAAGGATATCGTTTATCATGGACAACAGTGTCCTGCCGGCATTTTGAACGTCGTTTGCATACTCTCTTATGACACGTTCGTGGCTCTCCCTCAGGATCATCTCATCCATACCTATAACCGCATTTATAGGCGTGCGAATCTCATGGGACATCTTTGAAAGGAAACTCGACTTGGCTTTGCTCGCCTCATGCGCCTTATCAGTCATATCCTGAAGGTCCGCCGTCACCGCCTTCATGAAATTCATCATGCTGTACTCGGTGAGATTTACTTTTTCTTTGGAAGCTTCAAGCACCTGCTTTATCTCATTTGCCCTGTCCCTATCGCATGCGCCCTCTCTCATACCGAATGTTACAAGTGCACTGTTTAAAACCCCACCGAAATCATTTTTCATGAGGAGTTCTGCATTTCCGTGAAAATAGGCAAGCTCTGGCTTTACCCTCTTGTAGTAATCGATCTCTCTTTTTTCCTCTTCTTTAAGGAAGAGCATCCTGTTGACACATACCGACAACAGCATTGCATCCGGCACGAAATCGGCATAATCCATACTGTCATCATAGATTTCCGTAAAAATACCCTCCGGAACTCCATAAGAAAATCTAAGACGATCTCCTTTTTTTATCGGCAATGCGTACTCGAGTCGTCCATCATTTCTCCACTCCATAGGAATCCTTGCAAACACTTTTCCGTCCCGCTCTATCGTTGTTGGGAACTTGCTTATATCCAGGGAACTTATCAAAGTGGTCTTGTAATCTATTCCAAGGTATTTTTTGTAGATCTCTGCTGCCGGTTTATGGTCAATTTCTGTTATGGTATACTCTCCGTCGGTCCCTGTAATTTCCATGTAATTTCCGACCGAAGTCCAGCCGAAATTGTAGGATGTTTTTATCTCGAGGCTCTTCCCACACAGGACGATCAGCAAAACAGCGTTCTCTCTGATCTGATCTTCGTCAAACACATAGCAGACTCCACCGAAATGTCTAAAGAAAGTTGAAACCGCCGCAATCCCTCCAAATACAGGAACGTCGGGAAATCCGTCCAAAATACCTTCAAAAATAACTCTTGAAATCTCTCCAGACCTCGAACCAAACGCAATTATTCCCTTTACATCATCATGCTGTTTGACAAAGGTATTTAGTCCTTTTCCTGCCACCTGCTCCGAAAATCCCCTGTCATATGATATTGTAATGTCAAAGGAGGCCTCTTCAAACAGTAAAAATGTAAATACCGTGTGCTCATCAAAATTAAACCCCTGATCCACCCGGTCAAAGTGAGTGGCTCCGCAAATCCTGGCTTTGAGGAGGGAACTTTTTATATCAGATATTTTGGAACGGATCCTGTCCTTATCCCAATTCTGTTCGAACATCAAAACAAGAACCTGTGCCGCTTTTTTGTACTCGGCAAGGCATAATACCTCATTTATCATTCGCTCAAAAGATCCGTCTTTAAAATCAGTAATGTGATAAGTCAACTGTTTCATATAATCTCTCCCCATTATGCGGGATCAAAGGTATTCCTCAAGCTTTTCCCTGTAAGAGAGCCACGTATCAATAAATACCTTGTGCATGGAAACCAACACTTTTAACTCATAATCCCTCGCGGCCAACTCAAGACGGTTTGCCATTCCTGCAAGCATCACACTTCCGACAGAAGCTGCCGAGCTCTTCATAGATCGCGCTTCCATTCTGTAATTTTCAAGGGCATCTTCAAACACGACCCTGTCAGTTAATTTTATGCCGCTTTTAACTATTTCCTTGGGTGTCATTACCTTCTCTGATCCAATAATTGTATTGGCAATTTTAAAGGTCATAATATATATATTGTCGAGCTTTTTCGCCTTTGTATCCATGTCGGAAACAAAATCTCTTACAAGTTCCATGAGGATATGTCCTCTTGGAAGAAGCATCCTCGCATAGCTGAAATCAAACCCCTCTATCTCATCAAATCGATCAAGATTCTCCTGCTTACCTACAGATTCCGAGTTGTCGGTTGCCCTCACTTCCATTTCGTCCTGCTCTCTGATAACAAGATCCTCCGGCAGGATTTCAACCAGAAGTTCTTCGAGCCTGATGGGTATAATAGGTTTTTCTATATATCCTGCAAATCCTTCTTTTTCGTAGAGTTTCTTAGTCTGTTTTGTCATGTTTGACTGCAGGGCAACAATCGGGATCATTACATTTCCTTTTTTATTCTTTTTAAGCTTATTTATAGTCTCAATAGGATCCATCCCAAACATCATGTGATCTATAAAGATAACATCAAACCGTTCCTTTGCTGAGAGTTCCAGACAATCCTCTACGTTTGTGACACACGTAACCTGAATCTCGTTTTGTTTTAGCAATTGTTCAAAAACTTTGAGATTCATTTTGTTTTCATCTGCTACCAGAGCTCTGGCTCCCGGTGCATGGAATGAGCGTTCATAACTCTGCTCTTCTACCGGTCTAAGGAATTGTTCCTCATAATTGCCAACCGGTTCATCTTTTATTATCTTTTGTCTGAGATCAAACGAGAACACAGAACCCCTGCCGTACTCACTTTCTATCTTAAGCTCACTGCCCATCATTCTAAGAAGGTTTACAGTTATCGTCATTCCAAGACCGGTGCCCTCGATATGACGGTTTCTTTCTTCGTCCAGCCTTGAGAACGCCTCAAGCAGTTTCGGCATATCATCTTGCTTTATACCGACACCTGTATCCTCTATCTCAAAATGAAGGATTATATCTTCACCATCACCTTTTCCACTCAAGCGCAATTCCACACGTCCTTCTTCGGTGTACTTGACCGCATTGGTAAGAATATTGGTGAGGATCTGTTTTATGCGAATATCATCTCCATATAACACGGAAGGGATATTGTCATCGACATATATCCTAAGATCAAGTCCTTTACTCTTTGCCTTTATGGATATCATCTGTATAATGTCGCGGATCATGCCCGCAAGTCCGTACTGCACGGGTTTGATCGCCACTGTTCCGGAGTTGATATTTGAGAAATCCAGAATATCGTTTATCAGAGCCAACAGCGTGGAGCCGGCATTCTGAATATCTCTGGCATACTCGCGTATATTTGCCTCCCGACTCTCTCTGAGTATCATCTCGTTCATTCCGATGACTGCATTTATCGGCGTTCTGATCTCCTGGGACATTATCGAGAGAAAGTTCGATTTTGCTTCGTTTGCCACGTTGGCCCGAATCGACATTTCCTCCAGATCATTTGTGATGGCTTCCACGAAATTGGAAACACTGAACTCAACGAGATCAGGTCTGGGTCTCGGCATCTCAATCTGGTATTTTAAGATTTCTTTTGCGTACTCACTAACCTTGCCCTCGCGCATCGCAAAGACAACTAAAGCACTGTTTAAAACGCCTCCAAAAGAACCTTGTTTATATATCTCTGCGCCTCCATGGAAATACGAAAGATTTGGAGCGATCTCCAAAAAGTAATCCAGTTCGTCCCTTTCGTGTTCTTTCAAAAAAAGCAGTCTGTTAATACACACGGAAAGAAGCATCGCCTGTGGGACAAATTCCAGATAGGTGTCACGATCGCCTCGTATTTCATCGATAATATTTATCGGAACTCCGTATGAGAAACGAATCTTGTCTCCAAGCTCAAACGGAAGCGGAAAATACAGCCTTCCGTCATTGTCCCAGCTCTGTGTAACTCTGAAGTAATCAACTCCGTCTCTCTCGACAGTGATCGGAAATTTAGCAAGTCCTCGCCCCGTTATCGGTTTGTCAACATAGTCAACACCCAGGTACTTCTCATATATATCAGCAGCCGGGTATCCGTCGATAGTGGTTATACAGTACGGATTGTCAAGTCCTGTGACTGTCATGTATTTTCCGACAGAAGACCATCCGAAGTTGTAGCTTACTTTGACAAAAAGTTTTTCTCCATGAAAAACGATCGCAATGACAGACTCCTCATATACTCCCTTTTCATCGAATACGTAGGCAGTTCCTCCGAGTCTTGCATAAATGGTTGATATACCGGCTATCCCGCCAAAGAACGGAATGTCCTCAAAGCCCTTTGATGCTTCCAAAAGGGTGTCTTCCCTGTAGTCCTTGACCCAGGATCCAAACATCATCACGGCTCTCAGTGCCTCTGTCTTTTGCAGTGTCTCATTTATCTGTCTGCCGACCTGAACCATCCTATCCCCGAGTGCGTCATACACATAGATGTCGAATGATGGTCTGTCAAAAAATATAAAATTGAATACTGTATGATTCGGAAATCCTCCGAATACTATTTCGTCGTAATGGGTAATTCCTGCGATCTCCGCCTTCGGGAGTGCAGATTTGATAAGGGAGGTCTTCCTCTTTATCTCAGAGACCTCCCAGTTTTGTTCAAACATAACAAGAAGAACCTGAGCCGCATTGGTGTATGCGGATGTCCCAGCCACTTCTTCCAGCATTGATTCAAATGATCCGTCGGAAAAATCCTTGATATGATAAGCAATCTGTTTCATAAGCAATCCCTCTTTTGCTTCTCATCCGGCCCGACCATATTGATAAAACCAATTTGGTTGAACATAATACTACACAAATATTATACTCGTAAATCGGCTTTTTTTCAAGAAAAAGTGAAGTGCATTTCGCCTTTATTTGCTTCAATTTTCTGACAATTATGTGCTTTTTATTCTTCCTCCAATATCTTCTGTGCTATAGCTTTCCTTGACACTCCGCGATCCATGGCGCACTTGCCTATAAACCTGTGCGCCTCATCTTCTGACATATTTTTTCTCTCCACCAGAAACAGTTTTGCCCGGCTTACGATCCTGATCTCCTCCATCTTTTCCTCTACACTCAAGGTCTTTTCCTCAAGCTTGTGGATTCTTCCGTGCATGGCGACCATAAACCGTATCGCCTTGTCGAGCCTCCCCCTCGGGAATGGTTTCGACACCGCAAGCACACCGTAATCAGTAACCCGTTCAAGTACATCATCATATATATCCTGAGGTGTGACGAGCAATACAAGCGATTTATACCTGTCAGTCACGTCCAGCGCAAGATCGATCCCCGTCTCATCGGGGAGGGGCGAATCGATCACGACAAGATCATAACTTTTTTCTATTATGCTTCGCCTGGCAAGTGAAGCGCTCTTTCTGGTATCTATTGTTATAAATCCTTCAAGTGATTTCTTTACGATCGCATCGAACTGTCCGGATTTTGTCACGATCAATATGGAGTGGTGTACATCTTTGCTCTTTGGCATAAAAACTCTCCTTTAGAACCTTGTGTACTCTCTTATTATTCCCTCCGGAACAATGCTCTTTATAAAATCACTTTCAATGGCAAGCTGTGCCGCCTCCCTCTTTGAGCTCGGCAGAAATGCCACGCTCTCATCAGGGGTTCTGGCCAGCTCTTTTTTATTCTTAATTCCGTTTAATCCCGCATATATGAGAAGTGCATAAACAAGATATGGATTGCTTCCCGCATCCGGCGAGCGAAGCTCCACCCTTGTCTTTCCCTTGTATGTCTCGATATACATAAGCTCGGATTCACCGGCGCTTGACCAGTCTACCTTATCCGGTGCAAAATTTTTGCCGAGTCTCGAGTATGACGCATCCGTAGGGTTGAGGAAGATCGTCATATCCCTTATCTTTTCAAGTATTCCGGCAGCCGCATAGTTTACCACATCGTTGCCATACTTATCGACAGCGTAGATATTAATGTGGTATCCGTTTCCCGGTTTGTCCTTTAAAGGCACCGGAGAAAAATCCGCTGCAAGTCCGTATCTGTCGGCGATCGTTCTTACGACCATCTTAAATGTGGTCATCTGATCCGCCGCTTTAAGAGGTTTTCCATAGTGAAAATCTATCTCGTTCTGCCCCGGTCCTCTCTCGTGATGAGAGCGTTCCGGAGTAAGTCCCATCTTTTCGATCGTAAGTGAGATCTCACGTCTCACGTTCTCGCATCTGTCAAGGGGAGCTATGTCCATATATCCGGCATTGTCGTATGGGATATCGGTAGGATTTCCGTTTTCGTCCTTCATAAACAGGTAAAACTCTGTCTCCGTACCGAAACGAAATTCCACTCCGGCGTCATCCGCTGCCTTTATCGCTTTTCGGAGGATCGCTCTGGTATCGGACATATACTCCTCCCCGTCGGGGGTGTACACATCGCAGAACATCCTTAAGACTCTCCCGCTGTCAGGTCTCCATGGAAGGATTGCGAGCGTGTCTGTGTCCGCTTTAAGGTACAGAGCCGCATTTGGTCTGTCCTCAAAACCGGCTATCTCTCTGGCATTTATAGAAATTCCGTCATCAAATGCCTTTCTCACTTCCGTCGGCATTACCGAGATGTTCTTTTGTGTGCCGTAGGCATCCCTGAATGCGAGTCGGATAAACTTTACATCCTCCTCCTCGATAAACCTCATTACCTCTTCAGCAGTGTAGTCCATATTCTCCTCCTATATCAGATTGCTGTATCCCATAAGCGCCTCGTCAACAGCTTTCGCCGCCTTGCGTCCCTCGGCTATCGCCCGGACAACCAGCGACTGCCCTCTGTGCATATCGCCTGCCACATAGATATTCTTCTTAGATGTGGCAAACTCTGACGGCGCAGTCTTTACATTTGTTCTCTCATCGGTCTCAACCTTGAATGCGTCTGTGACGTATTTCTCGCTTCCCAAGAATCCTGCAGCGATCAGAACCAACTGGGCTGGGATGTTTTTCTCCGTTCCCTTTACGGGCTCCATTATCATCCTGCCGCTCTTTTCATCCTTCTTCGCCTCAAGAGATACTATAACGATCTCCTTCAGATTTCCGTCTTTGTCCTTTATAAATTCCTTGACGGTAGTCTGATACTGTCGCGGATCGGAGCCGAACTTCTTGATAGCCTCCTCCTGACCGTAGTCGGTTTTCAGAACCTTCGGCCACTCCGGCCACGGATTTGAAGCCTGTCTTTCCTCTGAAAGTTTCGGCATCATCTCAAGCTGTGTCACACTCTTTGCGCCCAGTCTTATCGCTGTTCCCACGCAGTCATTTCCGGTGTCTCCGCCTCCGATCACAACTACATCCTTGCCCTTTGCAAGTTCGTACGGAACATCCTTAAACTCAGAATCAAGAAGCTTTTTCGTAACCTCGGAGAGGAAGTCAACCGCAAACCTGATCCCCTTGGCATCCCTGCCGGCAGCCTTTATGTCTCTCGGATTTGAAGCTCCGCAGGCAAGCACTATGCAGTCGTTTTCTTTCTCAAGTTTTGAGACCTTTATATCCTTGCCGACATCAGCGTTTACAACGAACTTCACGCCGGCCTCTTCCATAAGACATATTCTCCTATCTATGACTGATTTGTCAAGCTTCATATTAGGTATGCCGTATCTCAGCAACCCGCCTACGCGATCGCTTCTCTCATAGACCGTAACCTCGTGACCTCTCATATTGAGAAGCTGTGCTGTCGCAAGTCCCGCAGGGCCGCTTCCGACAACCGCTACTTTTTTGCCTGTGCGAACCTGAGGCTTTTCCTCCTTTACCAGGTCTTTTTCATATGCGTACTCGATTACCGCC
>CAJOQF010000127.1 GCA_905236295.1 uncultured Eubacterium sp.
AAGCTTTATGAGGCTTGCGATATACTTGCAAAACAGCTCACCAGAGGTGCCGATCTCCCTGAATTTTCAAAGATGGATGCCATCATGGGAATCGAGCAGGAGGAGACGGGAGACTTCATAGTAAGCGAGAAAGAAAAAACCGTAAACCTTACACAGGAAGGTGTACATAAAGTTGAGCGTTTCTTCAAGATCGACAACCTTGCCGATCCTGAGAACCTTGAGATACAGCACAATATCATCCTTGCGCTTCGCGCGCATAACCTTATGTTCAAGGATCAGGATTATGTTGTGGCTGACGATCAGATCATGATAGTTGATGAGTTTACCGGACGTATCATGCCGGGAAGACGTTATTCTGACGGACTTCATCAGGCTATTGAGGCTAAGGAGCACGTTAAGGTTAAGAGGGAGAGCAAGACTCTTGCGACCATCACTTTCCAGAACTTCTTCAACAAATACGAGAAGAAGTGCGGTATGACCGGTACTGCCCTTACAGAGGAGCAGGAGTTTAGAGATATCTACGGTATGGACGTTATCGAGATCCCTACCAACAGACCGGTTCAAAGAAAAGACCTCAACGACGCCGTTTACAAGACCAAGAATGAGAAGTTCAGAGCTGTTGTTGAAGAGATAAAAGCTGCTCATGCCAAGGGACAGCCGGTTCTTGTCGGAACTATCACCATCGAGACTTCAGAGCTCTTGAGCGGTATGTTAAAGAGGGAGGGAATTCCTCACAACGTATTGAATGCTAAGTTCCATGAGCAGGAGGCCGCGATCGTCGCAGACGCCGGACTCAAAGGCATGGTTACTATCGCCACCAATATGGCCGGTCGTGGTACCGATATCAAGATTGATGATGAGGTAAAGGAACTTGGCGGATTAAAGATCATAGGTACCGAGCGTCATGAATCACGACGTATCGACAACCAGCTGCGTGGTCGTGCAGGTCGTCAGGGTGATCCGGGAGAATCAAGATTCTACATCTCCCTTGAGGATGATCTTATGCGCCTGTTCGGATCTGAGAAACTTGTTACCATGTTCAATGCACTCGGTGTTCCGGAGGGCGAGCAGATTGAGCACAAGATGCTCACTTCTGCCATAGAGAAAGCCCAGAAGAAGATAGAGAGCAACAACTTCGGTATCAGAAAGAACCTCCTCGAGTACGATCAGGTTATGAACGATCAAAGAGAGATCGTTTACGAGGAGAGAAGAAGAGTGCTCGATGGCGAGAGCATGAGAGATACTATCTACGCATGGATTGCCGACCTGGTCGAGTCCGATGTGGAGAGATGTCTCTCTGATGATGTGGATAGAACAGAGTGGAATGTTGAAGAGTTAAATAATCTCATCATACCTTATGTTCCGATCACACCGCTTACTCAGGAAGAACTCGAAGAGTTCAAGAATGTGAGCGCTGTTAAACAGGAAGTTAAGATGCGCGCTGCCAAGGCGTATGAGGCTAAGGAAGCTGAGTTCCCTGAGACAGAGACCATAAGAGAGCTTGAGAGAGTTGTTCTTCTCAAGGTCATTGATAAAAAATGGATGGATCACATCGATGATATGGATCAGCTCAGACAGGGTATCGGTCTTCAGGCCTATGGTCAGAGAGATCCGGTTGTCGAGTACAAGATGCAGGGCTACGAGATGTTCGAGGCGATGACGGAAGCTGTCGAGGAGGATACTGTCCGCCTTATGATGCATGTTCGTGTCGAGCAGAAGGTAGAGCGCGAGGAGGTTGCCAAAGTTACAGGAACCAACAAGGATGATACAGCCAAGAAGGGTCCTAAGAAGAGAGAAAGTGCAAAGATATATCCGAACGATCCATGTCCGTGCGGATCAGGAAAGAAATATAAGCAGTGCTGTGGAGCTAAGATCGTATAATTGCTTGGTGTAAGCTGTGGCATGCTGTGACGTATACATTGGTTTAGGAAGGAGACAAAAATGGGTATACTTGAAAATGAGTTTCTGTATCTTGATGATCTTGATGACAAGATTGACAAGATTAAGAATGCAAGGTTTGAAGAAAATTCATCTATACTTGAAGCGGTGCTTATGCAAAAGCATCGAATTGACCCAAACCAGTACTTGAAATATGATGTCAAAAGAGGACTTCGAGATTCAAACGGAAAGGGAGTTTTGGCAGGACTGACGGAGATTTCTGATGTCAGGTCTTACGAGATGGAGCATGGAAAATGGCTTCCGGCTGACGGTTCCCTGTACTATCAGGGCATCAATGTAAATGATATTGTTGAAAATCTCAAAGGACGCAAGTTCGGATTCGAGGAGGTTGTATACCTCCTCCTGTTCGGACATCTTCCGAGCAAGACTGAGTTGGATATCCTGCTCTATGCTATCTACAGTATGCAGGATCTCGGCAACAGGTTTGTCCGCGATGTAATAATGAAGGCATCCAATGAAAACATCATGAATGCCATGCAAAGAACCGTTCTTACGCTTTATACATATGATGAGACTCCTGATGATATTTCCGCCGGAAATGTTCTTCGTCAATCCTTGGAGTTGATCGCAAAATTACCGTTGATTGCGGTGTATTCGTATAATTCTTACAGACATTTCAGAAAAGATGAAACACTATTTATAAGAAGCCCTGAAGAGGGATTGTCAATGGCAGAGAACATTCTGCTTATGCTTAGACCGGACAAACAGTATACCGAGCTTGAGGCCAAGGTACTCGATGTTGCTCTTATCCTTCACGCTGAGCATGGTGGTGGTAACAACTCGTCATTTACCACACACGTTGTAAGTTCTTCGGGAACAGATACATATTCTGCCACAGCCGCATCGATCGGTTCACTCAAAGGTTTCAGACACGGTGGTGCCAATATCAAGGTTCAGGGTATGTTTGCTGAGATTAAGAAGAATGTCAAGGACTGGACCAGCGATGAGGAAGTGAAGAATTACCTTATCAAGATCTATGAGAAAAAGGCATTTGACGGATCGGGACTTATATATGGTATAGGACATGCGGTTTATACCATATCCGATCCGAGAGAGGTTCATCTTAAAAAATATGCGAGGATGCTTGCAGAAGAAAAAGGTCGAATGGAAGAGTTCGAGCTTTACAACAGGGTTGAGCGTCTCGCAAAAGAAGTTATAGTTGAGCGCAGCAACATGTTTAAGCCTATTTGCGCAAACGTGGATTTCTACAGCGGATTTGTTTACAATATGCTTGGAATCCCACAGGAGCTCTACACACCGATCTTTGCCATAGCACGTATGGCAGGATGGAGCGCCCACAGACTCGAAGAGCTCATCAACGCAGGCAAGATCATCAGACCTGCTTACAAATATGTGGGTGAGCATCTTACTTACACCCCGTTCGACGAGAGATAAAAAATCCGAATTATGTGTGGATTGCGACAGTTCTGATCCGACGAAATGCATCTTGTATTTTTCGGACAGAATCTTGTCGCAGGGTACCGCATATAATCCGGATTTTTTTAATGCAATGGGAAACGTGATTTCCTGTTACATTTTAATTGCACAGAGTATTTATGATTTGGTTTTGGTCTTAGTGCTTTTTGTCTTGCTGCTCTTGGACCTGGCAGCTTTCATGCCTGTGAGTTCCTTGGCAAATGCTGCATAGTCGAGCATGGTTGAACATTTTGGTGCGTAGTTTATAAGGAGTTTGTGGTTTTCCTGAGCCTCTTTGGTCTTTACACATTCCCTTACGGAAGTCTTGAAAAGCTTTGTGTTCATCTCTTTGGCCTTGGCTTCGATGTCCTCTTTTATTGCTTTGTCGAGATTTGAGCGTCCCGAATATTTCAAGAGAAGCATACCGGCAATGTTGAGCTTTGGATTCTGACGTTTCTTGACAGACATTATAGTCTGGTAAAGCTGATCGATTCCCTGGAGAGCATACGAATCGGCAGTGACCGGTATGATGACCTCGTCAGCTGCGATAAGGCAGTTGTAGAGGGTGATGTTGAGTGAAGGAGCTGTGTCTATCACTACGTACTCATATCCGAGCAGGTTGTCTAACGCGTCTTTTAGACGGTAGAATCCCTCGATGTCTCCGTCGAGTATCTTTTCTGCTTTGGAAAGAAGAGGATCTGATGCGACGATATCGCCGTTTGGCGTGTGCTGTATGGCCTCCTCGATTGGGAGAGCATCCTGATCTATAATTACGTCATATAAGGTAGGAGTTTTCTTGACAACGGCTTCGTAGGTGCTTGTTGAGTTGCCCTGCGGATCGGCATCTATGAGAAGCGTAGGCTTGTAGGTTGCTAAAATGCCGGCAAGGTTTGTGGCTGTGGTTGTTTTACCGACGCCGCCTTTTTGATTTGCGATAACGAATACTTTCATTTTTTCTCCTTAAAAATCTATTTGTCCGGTGTATTTGTCGTTTACTACGTAATATACTGCCTGATCTTCGGGTTTGATGTAGACGTTGACCTGTCTGATCTCATCATCATCAACACCGGCTAATTCGAGTTTTTTCTGTATGCTCTGAAGCAGTGCAGCTTCATCTCTTTCCCGACCGCCAAATTGCACATATATGTTTTTGCGAGCGGTGGCAAAACCGCCGGAGAGCATTTTGGCACGCTCTTCGCTTACTTTTCTTGCCATTAATAAATATCCTCCTTTGAAATTTCTTTGAAAAATCAATCATCATATATGTTACTACTCCCCGGCGTCATTCGCAAGAAGAAATAATTGCATGAAACTGAAAATAATGCTAATCTTATGGTTACGGATGTTCTTTGTCCGACAATTTTGCTTAACACTGATTATACAGAGAGATTTCCGAAAATGATATGAAAGTGATGGAAAAAATGGATAATTTGATTTTCTTGGACGGAGCAATGGGAACCCAGCTGCAAAAGCGGGGGTTAAAGCCGGGGCAGAGACCCGAGATCTTTGCCATTGAACATGAGGATATTCTTGTTGATATTCACAAAAGTTACATAGAAGCCGGCAGTGATGTGATCTATGCAAATACTTTCGGTGCAAATGCGGATAAGCTTGCGGACACCGGATATAGTGTCTTTCAGGTTATCTCGGAAAATGTCAGAATTGCAAAGAAAGCCGCAGAAAACAGAGCGAAGGTTGCACTGGATGTGGGACCGATAGGAAAACTGTTGGAGCCGCTCGGAGATCTGTCTTTCGAGGAGGCTTATGATATATATAAGGAAATTATGGTCGCCGGAAACGAAGCCGGAGCAGACCTTATTGTCTGCGAGACCATGACCGATCTCTACGAGGTTAAGGCGGCGGTTCTTGCTGCTAAAGAAAACACAGATCTGCCGGTCTGGGTTACGATGAGCTTTGAGGAGAACGGAAGGACTTTTACCGGGACTACGATAGAGAGTATGGCGATGACTCTCGAGGGACTCGGGGTGGAGGCTATGGGAATAAACTGTTCTCTCGGACCTGATGATATATTACCGCTTATCAAAACTATGAGAGAGTGGACCGATTGCCCGATAATCGCAAAACCGAATGCCGGTCTGCCGGATGCTGCCACGGGTGAATATGATCTAAAGGCAGGAGATTTTGCCTCGGCCATGATCATACTTGTCGAAGCGGGAGCGGTTATTGTCGGTGGTTGTTGCGGCAGCGAGCCGGAGTATATTGCGCAGTTAAAAAAAGTGCTGTCAGAGTCGGATATAGAAGCTGCGCCCAAGGGCAAAAAGAGAAGGGGAGTCTGTTCTCCGGCTCGTGTGGCGGAGTTTGTCGGCATAAATACCATCGGAGAGCGAATTAATCCTACGGGTAAGAAAAGCTTTAAAGAGGCACTCCACAATCATGATATGGATTTTGTCATGCAAAAGGCAATCGAGCAGACAGAAGGTGGAGCGGATATTTTGGACGTCAATGTCGGTCTGCCGGGGATAGATGAAGTGTCAATGATGATAGATGTGGTGAAGGCGGTTCAGTCGGTAACGGATCTGCCGCTCCAGATCGATTCGTCAAATCCTGATGCGATAGAAGCCGGACTGAGGGTCTGCAACGGAAGGGCGATAGTAAATTCGGTAAGCGCCGAGCCGGACAGCGTAAAGCAGATCCTTCCTATTGTAAAAAAATACGGAGCTGCGGTCATAGGTCTTGCCCTTGATAAGGATGGGATACCGGAAACGGCAGAGGGAAGATTTAAGCTTGCGGGATACATATTGGATGAAGCGCGAAACTATGGAATACCAAAAGAAGATATCATTATAGACTGTCTTACGCTCACGGTTTCCGCACAGCAGAATCAGGCACTTGAGACATTGAATGCCATAAGAATGGTAAGAAATGAACTTGGACTTCACAATGTTTTGGGAGTCAGCAACATTTCATTCGGACTTCCGAAAAGATCGAATATTACAAAGGCCTTTCTCTCGATGGCGATTGAAAACGGGCTTGATTTTGCCATTGTCAATCCTAATCAGCAGGATGTCATGGATACGATCGCATCCTGTGATGCCATCATGGGTTATGACAAGAACTGCGAGAAGTATATAGAGCGCTTTACCGAAGAAGCTGAGTCAGTACCTAAAGAATCTGCAGGAGCTGAGATGACTGTGGAGGAGGCGGTGCTTAAAGGTCTGGGTGGAGAGACCGGACGCCTTACCCTGAAGCTTTTGGAGAATAAAGACGAGCTGGAAGTGATAAATGATTATCTTATTCCGGCGCTGGACGTTGTGGGTGAAAAGTATGAGAAGGGAACATTCTTCCTGCCGCAGCTTGTCAAAGCGGCAAATGCTGCCGGTGAAGGATTTGAGATAATAAAGAAGCGTATTGCCCAAAAGGGCGGAGAACGGGTCAGCAAAGGGAAAATCCTTATCGCCACGGTTGAGGGCGATATCCACGACATAGGAAAAAATATTGTAAAGATCGTATTGGAGAACTACGGTTATGACGTTGTGGACATGGGAACCGATGTGCCTCCGGCAGACATTGTGTCAAGGGTGATGGATGAGAATATAAAGCTTGTCGGGCTTTCGGCGCTTATGACAACCACGGTATCATCAATGAAAAAGACGATAGAGGAACTAGAGAGCGCAGGAGCAGGCTGCAAGGTGTTTGTCGGAGGAGCGGTGCTCACGCCGGAGTACGCAAGCGAGATCGGTGCTGATTATTATGCAAAGGATGCGAAGGCGTCTGTTGATATTGCGAAGGAAATATTCGGATAGGTAAATAGAATGGAAAATATCAGAGATTATATTAAAGATAATATTTTGCTCTTTGACGGGGGAATGGGCACTTATTATGCGGCAAAGAAAAATGATGTAGGCAGAGGCTGCGAGTTTGCCAATATATCGGATGCAGAATCTATCATAGATATTCACAGGGAGTATATTGAGGCAGGAGCAAAGGCGATAAAGACAAATACCTTCGGCCTTAACAGGGTAATTCTGGCAGGCGATGATGAAAAGTGCTCAGAGCTTTTGAGGGGGGGATACGAAAATGCGAAACAAGCGGCAGGAGAGGATGCTTTTGTCTTCTGCGATATCGGTCCGATCCCGGAGATGGACGGAAATGTGGTGCCGGCGGATGAGTATATCTGGGTGGCGGATCAGTTCCTTTCGCTTGGCGCGGATGCATTTTTGTTTGAAACGCTGGATAATATGGATGGCGTGGCGGAGGTCGCGGCATATATCAGGTCAAAAAGACAGGATGCCTTTGTGATATTCAGTTTTGCTGTCATGGCGGATGGATTCACGAGGGCCGGAGTGCTGGCATCGGATATAGTTGAGAAACTGCGTACAGACAAAAATATTGATTCGATTGGATTTAACTGCGCATGCAGTGCCGGCCATATGCTCTCTGTGCTGGACGAAGTCAATACAGACGGGATGATTCTGTCCGTGTCTCCGAATGCAGGATATCCGGTTATAATACAGAATAGAAGTTTCTACGACGGGGATCCTGTCTATTTTGCAGAGCAGGTATCTTCGTTAAAGGCAAAAGGCGCAGCTATAGTCGGCGGATGCTGCGGAACGACGCCCGACCACATAAGAGCGGTCAAAAATGCAGTCTCTGTGTCAAAGGTGATCGAAAAAAAGACAGTTCACAAGCTAAGAGATATTGCGACCGAAGAGATCACCCAGAGTCTGTTTTGGGATAAACTGTTGCGAAAAGAAAAGGTTATTGCGGTTGAACTTGACCCTCCGGAAGGTTTTAACATGTCGAGATTTATGGGAGGGGCATGGGAACTTAAGGGAGTCGGAACCGATATAATCACGATTGCCGACTGCCCGATCGGCAGACCTCGCATGGATTCAAGCCTGCTTGCATGCAAGATTAAACGCGAGCTTGGAATCGACGCTCTGCCCCATATGACGTGCAGGGACAGAAATATAAATTCGATAAAAGCGCTGCTGTTTGGGCTTTACGCCGAGGGGATAAGAAATATCCTGCTTGTTACGGGAGATCCGATCCCTACGGCTGAGAGGGATGAGGTGAAGAGCGTTTTCCAGTTTAATTCGAGAAAACTTGCATCCTTTGTCGACACCCTGGGAAAGAAAAAACTGCCGAGTCCGTTCCATGTGTTTGGAGCGCTTGATGTAAATGCCAGAAACTTTGATGTTCAGTTAAAGCTTGCAAGAGAAAAGGTTGCAAACGGAATGGTCGGCTTTTTGACGCAGCCGGTTTTAACGCCGGAGGCTTTTGAAAACTTAAAGAGGGCAAAGGCTGAGCTTGACGCATTTATTCTCGGTGGTATTATTCCTGTAGTCAGCGAGAAAAACGCCCGGTTCATGGACAACGAGATAAACGGAATACGCGTTGATAAAAAGGTGATTGAAATGTATGTCGGGAAGAACAGACAGGAGTCGGAGGAGCTTGCTGTCGAGATAAGCGCAGAAATTGCAAAGCGTATTTCCGATTATGTTGACGGCTACTATTTTATGACCCCGTTTGGCAGAACAACACTTATCAAACGCATCATAGAAGAGGTGCGGGGATAAATTAATCGTTGAAATGGGAAATATGTAGTGTATAATAGTTTTTATGGAAAATAGAGTTTTAAAGCTTTTTATGTATGCCTTTGGGATTGTAGGGATAATCGTGGTGATCTGCAGCTTGGCGCTGTCGGGGAACCATGATTATTTTGTGCAGGCAAAGGAGGCGTTTGTAGACAGGATAAACGAAAAGAAGGCGGAACTTATGGCCATGAGTGGACTTGAACTCATGGACTATTACACCGACGAGAATCCGGAGGACTTTAGTGAGCAGCTCAGGATCGAGCTTCCGATAGGTACAGACGCATCGGCTATCAACTTCAAGACGGATGAGCTTACGAGGACTTTGGAGATCAGCTTTGCGTGTGACGATACGGATTATTTTTATAATTATCCGCTGGTCGGAAAGAGTGACCACGTTAAGGATCTGAATATCAGCGCAGACGGACAGACGGTCACGATGGACTTTACGCTTGATGCGGTGTGTGAGACGGATGTAAGACCGTCCGGTCATTACGCCTATGTGGATTTCGTCCCCGTGGCTGAACGCTATGATCATATTCTTGTTCTGGATATGGGCCATGGAGGAAAAGATCCGGGTACATACATAAATGGTATATATGAGAAGGAGATTAACTTAAAGATCGGACTTGAGTTGAAAAAGCTTTTCGACGAACAGGATGATATAAAGGTATATTATACGAGAACCGATGACAGTGCCGTAAGCCTGACCCAGAGAGCGGAGTTGGCAAATACTACGGGAGCCGACCTGTTTTTGAGTATACACAATAATATGCTCGATTACAGCAAAGTCACATCGGGTACCCAGGTGCTGTACGACGAAAGCGACACAACGAAAGGCTTCAATTCAAAGGCGTTTGCCGACCTTTGTAAGAGCTATCTGTTGGAAGAACTGCAGAGTGAGGACAGAGGGCTTGTAAAGGGTGATGATATTTATATCGTCAGGAAGGCTAAGATGCCTGTTGCTTTGGTGGAGGTTGGATTTATGTCAAATCCTGCAGAGTTAAAGAATCTCAATGACGAAAACTACCAAAAGAGGGCTGCCGTAGCACTTTATAATGCTGTTTTGGAGAGTTTTATGATAATGGAAAACCAGAAGTAGAGGAAGAAAATGAAAACTATAATTTTTGCAACCGGAAATATGGGAAAAATGAATGAGATTAAGGAGATAATGGCTGATCTCGACTATGAGATACTCTCGATGAAAGAGGCGGGAGTGGAAGCTGAGGTCGAGGAAAACGGAACCACCTTCGAGGAAAATGCCAGGATAAAGGCGCTTGCCATTTCCGAGAAGGTTTCCGATGCCATCGTCATGGCTGACGACTCGGGGCTCGAAGTGGATGCCTTGGACAAGGCTCCCGGAGTATATTCCGCAAGATTTATGGGTGAGGATACTTCATATGATATTAAGAACGCAGAGATACTCAAACGTCTTGAAGGGGTAGTGGGCGATGACAGAAGTGCCAGATTCGTCTGCGCAATATGTGCTGTATTCCCCGACGGAGAAATAAAGACAGTCAGAGGAACCATAGAGGGAGTGATCGCAAATGAGCCAAAGGGGAAGAATGGATTCGGCTACGATCCTATATTTTTTGTTCCCGAATTAGGCCTTACTACAGGGGAGCTGGATCCCCGGAAAAAGAACGAGATAAGCCACAGGGGAAGGGCTTTGAAGCTTATAAAAGAGTACCTTTAAAAAAATTAAAAAAACTTAAAAAAAGTGTTGACAACATATATATGCTATGCTAGTATACTACTTGTGCCGCAAGTCAGGCGGTCGCAAAGTAACGAAGAAACGTTACGACGGGGTGTGGCTCAGCTTGGCTAGAGCGCCTGATTTGGGATCAGGAGGTCGCAGGTTCGAATCCTGTCACCCCGATACGCTTCATGCGGGTGTAGTTCAGTGGTAGAACACCAGCCTTC
>CAJOQF010000128.1 GCA_905236295.1 uncultured Eubacterium sp.
GGCAAACAGCATTCCCATAAGAACAGTCTCCACCACATCATCAAAATGATGTCCGAGGGCGATCTTATTGCATCCGAGTTCTTTTGCCTTGCTGTAGAGATGGCCGCGTCTCATGCGCGCACAGAGGTAGCAGGGGGATTTCTCTATATTATATACTGCGTCAAAAATATCAGACTCAAATATTTCTATCGGAACGCCCAACATACGGGCGTTTTGTTCTATCACCATACGGTTTAATTCGCTGTAACCCGGATCCATCACAAGAAATACAAGCTCGAAAGGAAACTTGTCATGGCGTTTTATCTCCTGAAACAGTTTTGCCATCAGCATGGAGTCTTTGCCACCTGAGATGCATACGGCTATCTTGTCGTTTTCCTGTATCATGTCATAGGTGGTAATGGCTTTAGCGAAAGGTGTAAAAAGCTGTTTGTGGAATTTCTTTCTGATGCTTCTTTCCGCCTCATCCTGTTTGGCGGGGTCTGTATTTGTAATATTTGCCATAAGCCACTTGCTGTATCCACCGCTCAGGTTTAGAGCATCATATCCGAGAGCGCGCAGGGATTCGGCTATCCCGTCGCTTACGGTGCCGTGCATACAATAAAGCACATAGGTGGCGTCCTTATCCAAAGACCCGTCGCCCGCTTTTTTTAATATGTCCGGATCGCATATGGATTGCGGTATTTTACCGTATTCATGCGATACCATATCCCTTACGTCAATAAGGGTATATTCGGATGGATGGATGTCTGCAAGTTCTTCAATTGTGATCTCTGTTTTATTTCTCTCTTTAAACATAAGGGGATTATACAATAAATGTTTTTAATTGTAAAAAAGAATATACGATTCACTTTAAAGTGTGGTAAAATACAACGGATTAATATGATTTTGGAGGTAATGATGAATTCGCTTAAAAACAATAGATTGGCACGATCATTTATTAAATATACTTCGATAGACAGCGAAAGCTTTAACGAGAGGGAGTTTGCCGATGTCGTAAAGGCTGAGCTTACAGAATTGGGTCTTGAGGTAGAGGAGGACAATGCCGGCGATAAGATCGGTGGAAACACCGGAAACATATACGGTTTTCTCAAGGGAAATGTCGATGCTGAGCCGATTCTCTTTACCGCGCATATGGATACGGTAAAGCCCGGAAACGGCAAAGAACCACAGATAGATGATGAAGGGAAATTTACATCTAAGGGCGAAACTGTTCTGGGATCGGACGATGTCAGCGGAATTGTTGAAATTCTTGAGGCGATAAGGCGCATAAAGGAAAACGGCAAGGATCACGGTGACATAGAGGTGATCTTTTCGGTCGCAGAAGAGCAGCATTGCCTTGGCGCATCAGCTTTTGATTACTCTAAATTAAAGAGTAAGATTGCCTATGTTATGGATATGCACGGTGAGATCGGAACCGCGGCCTTTCAGGCACCGACACTGATTGTGTTTGATGTAGAGATGACAGGTCGTTCTGCGCACGCCGGATTTGAGCCGAATATGGGCATCAATGCGATAGCAGCCACTGCAGATGCGATCACCAAAATAGAACAGGGACTTCTTCCAAACGACATCACATTGAATGTCGGAAAGATTTGCGGAGGCAAAGCCACAAACATAGTGTCTGATTTTTGCGAGTGCCATGGTGAGATCCGCGGATTCGATACCGAGATAGTAAAGGCTCGTCTCGGTGAAGTCGAAAACAGATTTATGGAATCTGCAAAAGCGTTCGGCGCAGAGTGCAGGTTTTACACAAATACGCGCTTCCTTTCATACTGCACGCCGAGGGATCACGAGGTTTCGACCCTCTTTGAAAAAGGTTGCAGGATGTCGGGAATGGAGCCGGTGTTTGTAAATACCAAGGGTGCCAGCGACAACAACATTTTTGACGCAAAAGGGATAGTAGGACTGGTGTTGGCGTGCGGAATGCAGAATATCCACACCACAGATGAGTATGTGTATCTCAAAGATATGGAGAAAGCAACAGAGATCGTTTACAACATTATCCTGGCTGCAGCGGATAAATAAAGAGGAGAATTGATGAAATCACCACTCAGATATCAGGCTACAA
>CAJOQF010000129.1 GCA_905236295.1 uncultured Eubacterium sp.
AACAAGTAAAATCCACCCTGTGGAATTTACTTCTACAAGGTGGAAGTTAGTTTTACAAAGTGGAATTAGCTTTTACAATTGACCTTTTTTATAAAGCTCTTAAAAACTCCACTGCAGTGTCCTTGTACATGCAGATTCCGTGCTCATTTACATAGCGTTTGATGAGCTCATCGCGAAGCATCTGTCCTGCAAACTCCAGTCCGAGTGAGCCGACCATGCGAAGCTCGTCGTCTGTAAAATCCTTCTCGAGTACGAGGATGTAGCATACAGGATTCTCGAGTTTGTAGAGCGTGCTCTTGATGCCGCCTACTGTGAGCGCCTTTGCCATGGTGATCACATCCGAGAGGGTGTCGGCGGTGTAGATAACGAGGTTTTTCGAGAACTCTCTCTCCTCCTCTATCACCTCATATCCGACTTCATCATCATCAAAGCTTAAGTAGTCTTTCATCGCATCTGTGATGCGTCTGATCTTTTCTATAATATCGTCGGAGTAGGTGTTCTCTGAAATTGTAAGCGATAAGCCCTTTCCCGGGAGCATGGTGGCTTCGACTGAGAGCGAAGCCTCATTTATGGTGAATCCGGTCTCCTCCCTTGCGTCGTCAAGGATCATCTGTAAGAACTCTGAGGCTTTCTGGCGATCGCTTAAGAATTCTTCAATCTCTATACCGTAACCCTCCATCTCGCTTTCCGAAATAAGGCATCTGATAGTCGTATCATCCACTTTAACAAACTTCATAAGATCACCCCTTTCCTATCGTAAACTTCTTTTTTTCTACATTAAGTATAACATACTTTCAGTCAAACTCAAATAAACTATTGGTAAAATCTATTATATTTATCGGCACATCAGAGAAGATTCTGCACGTCCTTTTTAAACTTCTTCCACTTGTCCTCATGCTTTACATAATACTTCGGACACATCTTGCCGGTTATGTCATAATGACGTATCACGTCCTTGCTGTCAAGCGAAAACTTTTCGCAAAGCCACGCCGTGAGATAGATGACACTGTCGTATGTCGCCTCTGTAAATGCGCCGCTCTCGTCCGGAATACAACATTCTATGGCTATGGTGTCGGAGTTGCGGTCGTTTGATGCGTAGGATATTTCCGCCGTAGGTATACACTGGACTATCTCTCCGTCTATTCCCACTATAAAATGGCTGCTCGCCTTCGTCTTGTGGGTGTATTGGAGATTGTTGAAATAGTCTCTGTTGTCCTTTGCAGAGGCGCCCGGATTGGCGGTGTAATGTATAACGATACCGTTTACTTTTTCAAGCGCTATACCCGGTCTTGAATACTCATTCACATCCAAAAGATCCACATCTATCTCGGGATCCTCTAAACTTCCTGTTTTTTGTGTTTCCTGCTCCTGATATCTCTTTTCAACCACCGTCTTTGCGACTAATGCGCCGGCAAAAAAAGCGATCACTATAAGGATCAGGATCAACACAAACTTCTTTAAATTGTCTTTATCACGCTTAGAAAGGCGCTTAACGCGCCTTCCCTGATTTCTCTTATATGCCATTGTCCCCTTATCCCCTTATCCTATCCTCTGTATAAAGATTGAACTCGGCTTTTCTATCCCCACAGGGCGTTTGTTCTGAAGGAAATATCCTTTCTCGTAATCCACATGGAAGCACCTGATATCATCCGTACCGTGACCTATGCACAGGAAGTGCTGTCCGTCCGGAAGGATCGTAATATTCTTCGGATAATCCAGACTCACGGTGGTGTGGGCAACCTGAGACAATTCCCCGTTCGTCCTGTCTATTTTAAAGATCAGAACAGTGTTGCTGCCGGCGTTTGTCACATAGAGGTAATTGCCGTCCTCAGACACCTCAAGCGCACACGGAACACACTCGTCCGGCGAGTTGTCATAGACGGTTGAGTAGGCGCCGAGAAGCTCAAATGCCCCCTGACCGTCGAGGTATTTATAGACGTTTACGCAATCCTTGTTCTCGCAGGTGACGAAGGCAAATCCGTCCTCCCTTGAAAATGCAATGCGCCCCGGTGCCGCCTCAAGCTGGAATCTGAGCACATTTGCAAGCTTGAGTCTGCCTTTAGTGTAATCAATCTCATAGATCTTTACCTGGTTAAGTCCACTGTCTACAGCACATAGATATTTGTCATCCGGTGTAACCTTCACGCAAGTCACATGAGGCTTTGAGCCCCTCTCGGTAAGATCGATTCCTAGCCCCTTGTGGAATATGCCGTATGCGACTCCACTTAAGGCACCGTTATCCTCAACCTTCATCATAGTTACTCTTCCGTCATAATATCCTGCGACAAAGAGGTATCTGTCTTTGGAATCGAGGCAGAGATAGCAGCCTCTCATACCGCCGGTGGACATATCGTTTATCAGGGTGATATCCCCGTTCTCCTCTATCTTGAAGGAACTGATCCCGGTGTCGCTGACCGAATACAGGTATTTTCCGTTATGCGAGACTATCAGGTCTGACGGGTTACTCACCTCGACAACGCCGCGTCTGGTCAGCTCGCCGCTTTTCTCGTCAAGATCAAAAATGTATATGCCCTTGCTTTCACCGGTTGTGTAGGTTCCGACATACGCAACATAATGGTTATCACTCATACCTGCTTCCCTCCGTTTCTATGATTGTTTTGCCTGAACTCTCAGGATATCGTACACTTTTGCTTCATCCGAATCGAGCTTCACAAAAAGCTTCTCCTTTGGATGCGGCGCCGATTCTTTGTACTGTCCTGATTCGTCTCTGATCGAGATGACCTTTGCCTTTACGTCGCTTCCGTCCGGCTTCATTATCTCAATCTCATCACCAACCAGGAATTTGTTTCTCTGGGTGATAATGGCCTCACCCTCATCACTTATGCCCTCGATCACACCGAGGTATGTGTACTCCTGTATGTAGGTGTTGGAATCATATATCTGTGAAGTCTCATCCGGTTTGCCGAAGAAGAATCCCGTTGTAAACTGTCTGTATGTGCAGCTCCTTATCTGGCGCTTATACCAATCAAGATTTTCCTCGTAAACCTCCTTGCCACGGTTGAAGTCATCTATCGCCTTTCTGTAGGTTCTTGCAACCGTCGCAACGTACAGAGCCGTCTTCATGCGACCCTCTATCTTGAAACTGTCTATACCGGATGACATCAGCTCGGGAATGTATTCTATCATACACAGATCCTTGGAGTTGAAAATGTAGGTACCTCTCTCATTCTCATAAACCGGGAGATACACTCCCGGTCTCTCCTCCTCGACGACTGCATACTTCCATCTACAGGGGTGTGTGCACTCCCCGTGGTTTGCGTCCCTTCCGGTAAAATAGCTCGACAGAAGACATCTGCCGGAATATGAGATGCACATCGCGCCGTGGATAAATGTCTCAATCTCGAGATCATCGGGGATATTTCCTCGTATTTCCTTTAATTCTTCGAGCGAAAGCTCCCTCGCAGACACGACTCTCCTCGCACCCAGCTCGTACCAGAAATTATATGTGCCGTAGTTTGTGTTGTTCGCCTGAGTGCTGATGTGAATGTCGATATCCGGGCATATCTTTTTTGCCTTGGCAAAAAGTCCCGGATCGGAAATGATAAAAGCATCAGGCTTTACCTCATTCAACTTTTCCAGATAATCGTCAGCCTCGGCAAGATCTGAGTTGTGAGCAAGGATGTTGACGGTAACATAGACCTTCACCCCGTGTTCATGGGCAAATTCAACTCCCTCTCTCATCTCATCCAGTGTGAAATTTTTTGCCTTTGCGCGGAGTCCGAAAACATCTCCGCCTATATAAACAGCGTCCGCTCCGAAGATAACCGCCACCTTGAGCACCTCAAGGGAACTTGCAGGAACCAGAAGCTCTGTTTTTCTTTTATATTCTGCCATATCACATCTCCCCGTCCGGGGTATCATCCTTTACATCTTTCTTTACACTTATCGCCGTGCCGTCCCCCGCCGAGAGGATCGTCGTAACAAAGCATTCGCTGTGAGTCAGCTCGTACAGATACTCTCTCATACGCTTGTGTATGGTGCGGTCACGTTTCTTTATTGCGTAATGTGGCATGAGGATATCGCCCTCTTTTAACACATTGTCTGAGACGAGGATCCCTCCCGTCTCAAGCAGCCTTGTAAGCTCCGGCAGGAAATTAATATACTGTGCTTTCGGACCGTCGAGAAATATAAGGTCAAATGTCCCTGTAAGCTCAGACAGCACCTCTGCCGCATCCCTCTCGATAAGTGTGATCAAATCTTCTTTTTTAAACTTTTTAAAATTTTCCTTCGCAGCCTCAATGCGCGGAGGATAGTTTTCTATGGTAATGAGTTCTTTAAGATCATCATCGTACTCAGCCATAAACAGGGCAGAAAAACCAACAGCCGCTCCAATCTCCAGTATGCGCCCCGGACGGTGCGCCGCCAGAATGACTCTTAAAAGAGACTGGGTAGCCCTGCGGATGATAGGAACATCATCCTCTATAGCCTCCCTCTCCAGCTGCATCAGCTCATCAGTTTTATTGCTCTCTATCGATGAGAGAAATATTTCAAATCGACTCTCTTCATCACCGTACGAAAAATTCAAAGTCAAACTCCCATAAACCTAAATATTAAATCCGATCTCAAAATCCAGCTTGTCGACTACGCCTCTGACAATGTTTTGCATAAGTCTGCAAAATCCAAGCTCGGCCTGCAGATAATCCTCCGCAAGCTTATTGTGGGAAAACTCCTCCGTCATCCGCATGAGCTCCGCCACCTGGTCGGATTTGATGTCTCCATGCTGTCTCTGAAACTTGTAATTTGCCTCCTGGTAATCGCACACGCGTTTGTACAGCTCGGGATCCTCCTTCAAGGCATCTCTTGTCCTCAGGTATTCATTGTACTCATCCAAAGCCATAACTCTGTTTGCAAGAATATTTACTATTCTTTCGCGATCAATCATACTATACCTCCATTATTATAGGCATTATCATAGGACGTCTCTTGGTATGAGTCCATACAAACTCACCAAGTGAATCCTTTATAGAGGTCTTGATCTTGCCCCAGTCTGTGACTCCCTTCATCATAAGGATATCCATTGTCTCGTCGAGGACATGTCTCGCCTCATCAAGAAGCCCCTCGGATTCTCTTACATATACGAAACCACGGCTTACGATATCCGGACCCGCAAGCACATTTGCGCTCTCCCGATCCAGCGTAAGCACTACGATTATGATACCGTCCTCTGCCAGACGCTGTCTGTCTCTGATAACGATGTTTCCGACATCTCCTATTCCGAGTCCGTCGACAAAGACATCTCCGGTCTGGACGTGATCCACAACCTTGGCTGAGTTCTCATCGAGCTCAAGTACATCTCCGGACTTGAGGATAAATATATCATCCTTGTCATATCCGAGCTCCTTGCAGATATTTGCCTGAGCCTTCAGATGCTTGTACTCGCCGTGTACAGGTATGCAGTACTTAGGTCTTACCAGGGAATATATAAGCTTTATCTCCTCCTGGCAGGCATGTCCCGATACGTGTGTATCCTGGAAGATAACATCCGCGCCCTGCATCGTAAGCTCATTTATGATGCCTGAGACCGCCTTCTCATTTCCCGGTATCGGATGTGAACTCAGCACCACAACATCACCCGGTTTTATATGTATCTTTTTATGCATACCACTCGCCATTCTCGAGAGAGCCGCCATGGACTCACCCTGACTTCCGGTGGTGATAAGAACCGTCTTTTCATCCGGATAATTCTTGAGCTGGTCGATCTCCATAAGAGTGTTCTCCGGAATCTTTATATAGCCGAGTTTGGTGGCAATATCGATGATATTTACCATGCTCCTTCCCTCGACTCCGACCTTTCTGCCGTACTTTGCGGCAGTGTCTATTATCTGCTGCACCCTGTCCACGTTAGAAGCGAATGTTGCGACAAATATTCTTGAGTCCCTGTGATCCGAAAAGATCGCGTCGAATGTCTTGCCTACGGATTTCTCCGACATGGGAAATCCCGGACGCTAGGCATTTGTCGAATCACACATAAGCGCAAGCACGCCCTTCTTTCCGATCTCTCCGAATCTCGGAAGATCGATGGCGTCTCCGAATACAGGAGTATAATCCACCTTGAAATCTCCGGTGTGCACAACGATGCCGGCAGGCGAATAGATAGCCAACGCCGCCGCATCCTGTATAGAGTGGTTTGTCTTGATAAACTCCACTCTGAACGCGCCAAGGTTAATATGCTGTCCGTAGCTTACGACTTTTCTCTTGACAACCTTGAGCATTTCGTGCTCCTCAAGCTTGTGCTCGATAAGACCATTCGTAAGCTTCGTGGAATAGATAGGAACATTTATCTCCTTCATAACATAGGGAATAGCTCCGATGTGATCCTCATGTCCGTGCGTGATAAAGAATCCTTTTACCTTATCGTAATTGTCCTGCAGGTAAGTCAGATCCGGCACGATGAGATCTATTCCAAACATATCGTCCTCCGGAAACGACAGTCCACAGTCGACCACAATAATGCTGTCGTCATACTCGAAAGCGGTAATGTTCATACCGATCTTCTCAAGTCCGCCCAAAGGAACGATCCTCAACTTTTTAGTTTTCTTATTCTTCAAAATCTACCTCCATTAATTCTGTGAAAATCTTACTGAGGGAGGTTAAGATATCATCATCTTCTACGAATTCATAAATGACATCTTCTCCGTCCTCCGTTATCTTTTTTAATATCCAACAATCTGCATCACCGTCTTCATCCTCTGTCACAAGAAGATAATCACACCCCGACACAGTAGTTTGCTCTAATACATAAAATTCTATTTCTGATCCTGTTTCATCAGTAATTCTAATTGTTTCCATCTAAAATCTTTATCCCCTTGACGCCATATTATCCAAATATTCCTGCAATATGATCGCAGCAGCTATCTTGTCGATATATGTCTTTCGATCCTCACGTCTGACGCCCGACTCAATGAGGATCTCTTCCGCCTCGACAGTGGTAAGTCTCTCATCAACAAGCACAACATCAAGACCAGTCCTGCTCTCCAACATCTCTTTAAATTTCAATGTCTTTTCGCATCGCTCGCCTTGACTTCCATCCATATTTTTCGGAAAGCCCAGAACAATCAGTTCGACCTCATACTCATTTACAAGTTCGCTTATTCTTGCAAGAGTCGTCCTGAGCTTATTCTCTGATTTTCTTACTACGGTCTCCAACCCCTGGGCTGTCAGTTTGAGCGCATCGCTCAATGCCACTCCCACCGTCTTCGATCCGTAGTCAAGCCCCATTATTCTCATAGGCTTTTATTGATCCCACTTCTTAAACTTGATATATGATGATAAAAGTTCTTCTATCAACTCATCTCTCTCAACCTTCATGATGAGATTTCTTGCGTTGTTGTGACTTGTGATATATGTCGGATCACCTGACATGATATACCCGATTATCTGGTTGAGCGGATTGTAACCCTTATCAACAAGACTCTTGTATACAGTCTCCAATATTTCCGCAACAGATATAGCGGACTCCTTCTCCACTTTAAAAAATTGTGTGTTTCCTAAATCACCCATCAATCTTTTCCTCCATTCTCGTAAGACTTCTCCCAAATCTCGGAGTATACCGAGAGAGGTTCATCCGTAACAAGGCACATAAGCACAAACGCCTCATAGGGATTTACCGGATAAATCTCCATCATATCACATTCTCTTAAGAGCTCATTTATGGCATCCACATACTGCAGATATCTCTCCGCCGGCCAATCCGGCTCCACTTCAACCGCATACACGAAGAACAGAAGTGTAATAAGATCAAATCTCTCAACACGCTGCTTGCCCTTTAGTATACTGTCAATTCTCTGTCTGCTCATCCTCTTTAATGAGAACTGCTTTGCCAGAAGGCTTGCCGACATTTTCTGCAGATTGCCCGTGCTGCCCGTAGGTATGCCGGAGCACAGTATCTTTTCGATGTCTCCAGGCGCTATCTCAGCCGCAGTCCACACATGGGCATGATCCTTCTGTATATCGGTAAAATCATATTTATTGTAGATGTCCGCAACCACTCGTCTTGAATCATCATATAACTTTTTAAATGTTTCTGCCAGAGTTTTTGACTTTTCCTCGATAACGTTGAAAAGCTTTAACCCCTGGACATAAAATCTGAGAGTTTCCTCATCACAGAGCTTGTTTTTCGGATCGGATTTTATCTCGATCCATCTCTCCCCGTCCAGATCTCCGGCAGGTTTGATGTCGTCCAGCTCATCCATCAACTGTTTTACCTTGTCGTAGTGCAGGTGGTTCTTAAAAGCGTAAAAAAAACACAGCTCCTCGATATCTCCGAAGTCGAAGTCCTCCTCCTTTATTACCTTGGTGAGGAACTCAGAAACAGTGTTGTCATCCATTCCAAGTCCAAAGCCAAGCACAAATATGGTCTGTCTCCTGACGGTCTCGCGAGAGAGCCAGTCCTTTATGATCGCCGACCACTTCTTTACGGTGGAAGTAAACGAGTGCGGAGCCTCATTTTTCTCAAACTCCTCGTCTATGATCCTCGCATACTCCGAATCAGGCGTCTCTCTGAATGAGACTCCCAAATGGTAGGTGGCAAACAGATACCGCTTTAGGTAATCGTTGAAGTTTACTATCTCCATTCCCTCCGAGAGATACTTGAATATCATATCCGCATCCTCGGATCTGAAGTTGTCCGCATCCATTACATGATACATTCCCTGTACGGCTCTTCTCGTAAAGTCGAAATCCCTGATCGTTTTGGATGCATCAAAATCAAGCCAATTGTCCATAATCACTCCCCATCCACAGGTTTATCGTCACCCATGGTAAATTCCGCACTGTGGTCGCTTGATGACGAACCACCCGAGCCTCCCTGCGATGAACCGGAACTTCCTCCGGATTGAGACGGTGCGGTCTGCGTCACTTCTTTTCCCTTGCTGACTACTATACTTATTGTGGTGCCGGAAGCAACATTCTTGCCGGCTTCTATGCTCTGGCTGATCACCTTGCCGCTCTCAACTGTGTCGGAATACTCCTCGGTCGAATTGAATCCAAGTCCGACTTCATCGAGCAGCTCTATCGCATTTTCAAGGCTCTTCCCGACAAGAGACGGCATCAAAACCTTGTCTGAGCCGAGGCTTATCACCACCGAGATCTCAGATCCCGACTGAACCTTCTCGTCAGAGGCAGGTATCTGTCGGATGACATTGCCTTTTTCTACATCATCACTGTACTCGGAAGATATTACAGTGCATGTGAATCCTTCCGTCTCGGCAACCTTTATGGCCTCCTCCCGCGACAATCCCTCAAGTTTCGGCGGCGATACAAGCTTGCCCGCGCTCACAACAACATCAACCTTGGTCTTCTTTCTGACTTTGACACCCTTTTCGATATTCTGGGATATGATATAACCTTCATCAAGCTTCTCATCATACTCAGTGCCCTTTATCTCGAGCTCGAGCCCGCTCTCCTCAAGCTGTGCGAGAGCTTCCTCCTCGGTCTTTCCATAAAGATCCGGAACGGTCGCATACGCCATCCTGCCGTATCCCAGGATTCCAAACGCCACCAGCGCCGCCGCTATGATGACCGCGATCAGGATAACCGGCTTTTTCGAAGAAGTCTTTGCAGCCGGCTTTGGCATTATGGTGTCCTCGCCGTCAAGGAAGCTTCCGATCTCTATCATATCATCGGTTTTGTCCTGCTCATTTTCAAGAAATTCCAAGACGCCCTCGAGCGCCTCTTTAAACTCGGTTGCTGACGAAAAACGGTTCTGCGGCTCATATTCACACGCCTTAAGCACTATCTCTCCAAGCTTCGGATCAGCGTCATCCGGCAATCCGAACTCCTTGCCGCTCATTCTCAGCACATTGGCATTTATCCTGTCGGAATAGGTAAGCTTCGCAGGGTACGCCGGAAGATGAGGCCCTCTGCCGTGGTTTAGCAGGGTGTAGAGAACTATTCCCAGAGAATAGATATCCGCAGTCTCGTCAAATGGCTTCTCTTTACATATCTCGGGAGCCATATATGCGTATGTACCCTGTTTCGGAATGCCGGGATGTCTTCCCTCTGCCTGACATGCGATACCGAAATCTCCGAGCTTATATCTGCCTATCTTGGAGACAAATATATTTTCGGGCTTTATATCCCTGTGGATTATCGCCTCTTTCTTGCAAACCTCAAGCGCCGTACAGATGTCTATACCCATCTTCACAATCTCTGTCGTCAATGGAGGATCATTCTTTATCACATCAACAAGCGGAGTGAGATACTCCATCCTGATAAAGATGTCCCATCCAAACGGCTCCTCGCGTCTGACCACCTCATGATCCTCGTAGCTTACGATATTTGTATTGCCACGGAGGGCGGACATCAGAGCGAACTCATCCACGATGCAATTTACCATCTCCTCGAATACGCCAAATGCTTCTTCCGCATCCTTTGAGGACTCGCGGATCTTGTTGTACTCGTCCTCATCTTTCGGTATGGAGATGACTTTGAGCGCAGAGATATACTCATGCCCAAACTCAGTCCTTGAAATCTTGTAGACTTTGCCGTAGGCTCCCTCACCTATCTCCTGTTCAATTTTCCAGTCTTTGTATTTTGTTCCAACTGTTAAATCCATTATTTGTTATAAAAACTTCCGTAATCCCAATCTCCGTAAATCTTCTTGCCGGAAGATGTCTTGTAACCACGTATACGAACGTGATACAGAGTCTTGTTCTTCAACACACCAAGATTTGCCTTGGTCGTATTCTTACCGTAGAAATATGTGGTCGCTTTTTTGGCATTGTTGCCGGCAAACACCTTGACCTGATATCCGGTCACTTTGCTGTCGCGCTTCCAATAAACATAAACATTACCCTCAGAGTCTCTTGTGATCTTGCTCTTAAACTTGACAACCTTCGGTCTGATGGTAAGCGTGACAACCTTGGTCGCCTTTTTGTACTTGCTTGTCTTTTTAGCTGTCACTGTGATCTTTACCTTGCCGTAGCCGGTAAATGTCACCTTGCCCTTGGATGAAACCTTCGCGATCGTTTTGTCAGACGAAGCATATGTGATCGCACCTGTTCCGGTGGTAGTGCTCTTTAGCTGGAGACTTCCATCGGTGTAATCGTATGTGAGCGGGCTCTTGTATGTCTTATATGTTGTCTTGCCGCCTTTCGTGACGGTCTTATACTTCACCGTAAGTTTCTGAGAAACCATAGGTAAAACAGTAAGCTTAAGCGTCTTGCTCGCAGAGAGATAGTTGTCCGTCGCAGAAGCTTTTATGGTGATGGTGGAAGTACCGGCTGCAATCAGCTTTATCACTCCTGCAGATGAAACGGTCGCCACGCTGACATTGCTGCTTGCGAATGTAAGTTTTCCGTCTCCCGAAGTCTTCGCCTTGAGATTGACGGTTCCGGCGCCGAGGTATTTTTTTATGCTGCTTAAATAAGCCGCGCTTATAGTCTGTGGCTTTTTTGAGACCTTGATAGTGTACTCTGCGATCGCATCCGCAGACACAACTCCACCCGTAGCTTCCGCTATGATGTTTGCCGTTCCCACCGACACAGGAGTTACAACTCCGGTCTTTGAATTGACCATGGCAACGCTTGTGTTGGATGATCTGAAGGCGATCTTGCCGTCACCCTCATATGTGTACGGATTCACATAGCTGTCCGTCATATATACGGATGCGCTGTCGTTCTTGAATGTGATCGGATTTACATCCTTGCTTATCCCAAAAACTATGCTTCCGTTAGCTACAACTTTTTCCGGAATATTGAGCGATGAAGAAGCCATGCCTGCCACAACACCCGTGAGATAGTAGGTAGGTATGGCTATATAGTATACCGTGACCCTTCCGGGGTTTGTAAGCTTCGGAGCTTCCTGCGTGCCTTTTTCGATAAAGTTGGACACAGTAAGTGCCTCTGTGGTGCTGTAATAGATCACAGCAGTACCTGTGGCGTTGACGGAAAGCTGATGCTCCTGTCCATCGTACTCCACCATGGTATCTTTTGCGTCAACCTTTGGTTTTACATAAATCTCACTCGTAGCGGTACCAACCACAAACTGATCCGTCTTTGCGGAATTTGCAGTGAGAGTGATGTGTCCGGCTCTCTTTACCGTGACTACACCCGTGTTGGCATCTACAGTTGCCACCGGAGAGGCACTTGGCGCTCCGTCATCTGCAATTGTGTAGGTGATGGCACCGTTGGTGTAAGCTGTCAGCGGATTAGTGATCGTCATGGCTGACTCAAATGTCTTTACCATCTCCGGCTCAGCGAAAGCCATATTGGCTGTTCCCTGTCCAACCCAGTGAATGGTTCCGCCGTAATCCTTCTGCGCAGAATTCCACGCAGTTGCTCCCTGCGGGTATGCTGCCCAAAGGGTGTCGTTTGTGAATGACGAATACGGACTTGCAAATGTCGGCGGAACTACTCCGTCGAATATCACATACTCTAGCGATCTGCAGTCCATAAACGCATATGCTCCGATATGCGACACGCCTGCCGGTATCAGAAGATTCTTAATGCCTGAATAATAGAACGCGTAATCTCCTATCGTCCTCAGGCTCGATGGCAGATTTATCTGAACGAGCGCGCTACAGCTTTCAAACGAATTTGATCCGATTGAAGTGAGTGTCGCCGGAAGATTCACATCGTTGAGTGAGACGCATCCCGAAAAAACACCGGTCTGCAGTGATGCAAGTGTTCCCGTGATCTCAAGATACTTGAGAGATGAACAATACTGGAACGCATAGGTGCCGAGGTTGTTGAGCATGCTTCCAAGCTTTGCAGTCTCAAGTCCCGCACAGCCCTTAAAAGCTTGCGAACCTATATTTGTAACCTTGGATTCCGACAGAACTATCTCCTTTAGTGAAGAGCAATCGTAGAAGGCCGAATTGCCAATATAGGACAGACCCGTGCCTGTATCAATAGCGGCAAGCTTGCTGCAATCGTAGAAGCAGCTGTCACCTATAGTCGTAAGTGAATCCGGCAAAACCACCGAGGCGAGCTTTTTGTAGCTTCTAAAAAGATTTGCCGACAATTCGGTGATACCCTCAGAGACTGTCAGCTTTGTGACATCAACATTGTAGGATGACAGATCAAAAGATGTGACTGTTCCGGTTCCGGAAACCAGCAATCCTCCATCGCTGTACAATGTCCACGCAGCGCTCGAACCGCAGGTTCCGCCTGCAACTACAGTCGCGTCATCAGCGCGCGCGATCATCTCCGTGCCTTTAAACGGAACAAACACAAGTATTAAACATATAAATAAAGCGATAATTCTCTTAACGTGTACTGTATTCTCTCTCATCAGCTATTACCTCAATCTTTAATATACCACAAAAGCACATTTAAAGTAAATGCTTGCGTTCATATTGAAGAGCTGCCCCAAAACCGCTGCAAACAGGCTGTTATTCCACAAAAACGGCGCCCTTCTCCATCTTGCGCACAAAACCTTCACAGATTGAATTCGCTTTTGAGTCAGCCGGAAGATAAGCCTTAATATATTCTTTTGTATATCCCTGCATGTAGTCCCTGCCGTCAATGCTCACCATTTCCTCGGACAGCACCGCCACCTCTTTGTCCAGATAATAAGAGATAAACTCCTCTTTCATCTCCTCGCCGAGAGCTATAAGTCGCGAGCTTCTCTCGCTTTTAACGGCGTTGGTCAGCATGTCTTTCATGGAAGCGGCCTTTGTTCCCTTTCTCGGGGAGAATTTAAACACATGGATCTCGTAAAAGCCTATCTCTTTTGCGAAATCGTAGGTGATCTGTGCATCTTCTTCCGTCTCCCCCGGAAATCCAACGATTATATCCGTTGTTAGTGCGGGATGGTCAAAGTATGATCTTATTATATCACACTTCTTTTTGTACTCGTCAGCAGTATAGTGCCTGTTCATCGCCGCAAGGGTTTTATCACATCCGCTCTGAAGCGAGAGGTGGAAATGCGGGCACAACTTCTTTACCTTCGAAAGCTCCGATACAAACTCCTCGGTTATGATCCCCGGCTCAAGGGAACTGAGTCTGATCCTTTCAATCCCCTCAATCTTTTCAAGTTCCTGTATAAGGGTGATGAGTTTTTCCCCGGTATCCTCTCCGAACGAGCTGACGTGAATCCCCGTCAGTACGATCTCCTTTGTGCCGGACTGCGCGAGACGTCCAACTTCCTCAATGACATTCTTGGAGAGTCGGCTTCTGGCGCGTCCTCTTGCATAAGGTATCAGACAGTAGCTGCAAAAGCGGTTACATCCGTCCTGGATCTTTACAAAAGCCCTTGTATGCTCTCTTGTCGAAGAAAGATACATCTCCTCGTAATCCTTCTCTGTATCGATATCCGTCATGGCGCAGTACTCGTCCCTGTTCCCCTTAAACTCTTCAATCCTCTTTATAATCTCGCTCTTGTGGTTGTTCCCGATAAGGATATCAGCGCCCTTCGGATCCTTCGCAGCATCTTTGTCGAGCTGTACAAAGCATCCGCAGGCAACAACTATCGCCTCATCATTGTTCTTTCTGGCACGGTGGATCATCTGTCTCGATTTTGCATCGGCAGTGCCCGTCACTGTACATGTATTCACGACATAAACGTCGGCTTTCTCATCAAAATCAACTATTTCGTAACCTGCCTCCACAAGTAGCTGTTCCATGCTCTCAGTCTCATAAGCATTAACCTTGCAACCAAGGTTCAACAACGCTGCTTTCATTTTATCCTCCACAAAAAAATAACCACCTTTACCTGTCAATTGTTTTATGCTATCATACATTTAATCAGAAAAGGAGGTGTATTGCCTATGACATCAGTACAGATTTCACTCAATTCCATCGACAAGGTCAAGACCTTTGTTAACACAATTTCCGAATATGACTTTGATTTCGATATCATTTCAGGTCGCTACGTAATAGATGCAAAGTCCATCATGGGAATCTTCAGCCTTGATCTTTCAAAGCCGATCAACCTCTCCATCCACACGGATGACGCTGACGAGGTTCTCAAAAAAATCGACGAATATCTTGTTAAATAACGGTTGAGGCATTATGCCTCAACCATTATTTTTTCTGTAGTCTCTATTGCAGTTTTCAACATCTCATCTATCTGTTCCGCAAGATGAGTCTCAGATCGTTCTATAACATTTTTATTCGGCTTTGTCACCGGATGTTTCGCAACAAATATTGTACAGCAGTCCTCGTATGGCAAGATCGAAGTCTCATAAGTTCCTATCTTCTCCGAGAGATCAACTATATCCTGCTTGTCAAAGGCGATAAGCGGTCTGAATACCGGAAGATCACACACCGCATTTGTGCAGTAGAGCGAGTGCATGGTCTGGCTCGCAACCTGTCCTATACTCTCTCCGGTGATCAGTCCGAGGCAACCCGATTCCTTCGCAAAATGCTCTGCTATACGCATCATGTATCTGCGCATGATTATCGTAAGTTCCTCATGCTTGCACTGCTTGTATATATACATCTGGATATCAGTGAAGTTTACAATATTGAGCTGTATCGGTCCTGCATATTTAGCAACGATCCTTGCAAGGTCAACGACCTTTTGTTTTGCTCTCTCGCTGGTGTAAGGCGGAGCGTGGAAGTATGTTGCCTCTATCTTAACTCCTCTCTTTGCCACCATATATCCGGCAACCGGCGAATCGATTCCGCCCGAGAGAAGGAGCATTGCCTTTCCTGCCGTTCCGACAGGCATACCCTTAAGACCCTGGATCCTCTGCGAGTAGATAAACACGCGCTCTCTGACCTCGATCTCGAGCATCAGTTCAGGCTCATGCACATCAACCTTAAGTCCCGGATACTCGTCGAGCAAAGCCTCGCCGACTCCTGCGGATATCTCCATGGATGTCATCGGATAATGCTTGTCACCTCTTCTGGTCCTGACCTTGAAAGAAGCGTTGGTATCTCCGTATACCTTGCCCCAGAAATCAACTGCCGACTTGCAGATTTTCTCGAAGTCGGAATCCTCCTCTATAAGGACCGGGCAAAACTCGACTATTCCGAATATGTTTTTGAGCGCCTCGACTGTCGCATCATAATCGTATTCTCCCACAGCCTCAACATATACTCTTCCCTGTTCTTTTGTGACGTTGAACTCTCCCTCTACAGGTCTGAGCGCTATCCTTATCTGTCTCATAAGAGCGTCTTCAAACAGATATCTGTTCTTGCCCTTTATTCCGATCTCTCCGTATTTTATAAGAAATGCCTGATACATAATTTCTCCTTATCCTCTATACTTGTGCGATTTATCTTCAATCTCAATGTCTGGTAAACTGGCGAAGCACCGGCAAGAGTTCCCTCATTGCCTCGACGGCAGTTTCGATATCTTCTTTTGCAGTGTATCTGTTTAGCGAAAATCTGATGGTTGACTCGGCCTCCTTCTTTGCGAGTCCGATAGCCGTAAGTGTATCGCTCACCCTCTTTTTGTGCGACGAACATGCGCTTCCCGCCGATACATATATCCCCTTATCCTCGAGAGCATGAAGCAGCACCTCGGCGCGGATGCCCGACACGGTAACGCTTACTATATGCGGAGCCGCAGCATCAGTCTCCGAATTTTCCACTCCGGTCGCTGAGTCTGCCGAAACGGCAATCCTTCCCATCACTCCGTTTATCCTTACATCCTCAAGCTTTGAAAGCTCCCTCGCAAGCAACAGAGCATTCTCCATCATCGCCTTTGCGTTTTCTTCCAGTTTCTCGTCTGCGAGCTTTGCCGCAAGAGCCATGCCGCATATTCCCGGCACGTTGTCGGTTCCCGAACGAAGACCTCCCTGCTGCCCTCCTCCGAGCATCTGGGTTTCAAGCCTTACTTTCTCGTTTTTAAAAAGGAATCCAACACCCTTCGGCCCGTGAAATTTGTGGGAGCTTGCCGTATACAGATCCACTCCGGCCTTTGGCGGATAAAGTCTGATCTTTCCAAAAGCCTGCACTCCGTCAACATGGAATACCGCCTTCGGAGATTTTTGTTTGATGAGTTTTGCGATCTCCTCTACAGGTTGCACTGTGCCGATCTCATTGTTCACCGCCATGACAGATACAAGTATCGTATCATCCGTAAGGCTGTTTTCAAGCTCATCCATATCCACCAGCCCAAGCTCATCCACCGGCAGATACACAACCTCAAAACCTTCATCCTCAAGTCTCTTGAACGGCTCCGCCACAGCGGGGTGTTCTATGACCGTGGTGATTATCCTGTTGCCGCTTCGTTTGTATGCATGAGCCGCGCCGATAATGGCGAGGTTATTTCCCTCGGTTCCTCCCGAAGTAAACACTATCTCCTTTTCCTTGCACTTCAGTATGCCGGCAAGAGTCTTTGTGGCATCCTTTATACAGTTTTCGGCCCTGACACCCATAATGTGCATGGATGACGGATTCCCGTACTCTTCTGTTAGTATTTTACACACTAATTCCGCAACCTCGGGCTCGCACCTCGTAGTTGCGGAATTATCTAAATAGATCTCTTTAATTTTTTCTTGCATTTATATTTACCCACTCTCCGAGGTGGTTAATCTCGATTATCTCAAAACCTGCTGCCTCGAGAGCTTCTTTGACATCGTTTTCCTTAAAATCTATGATACCGGAGGTGATGAGTGTGCCTCCTTTTTTTACCGTCGGGTATATGTGGGGCGCCATCGGTATGATTATGTCCGCCAGTATATTGGCTAAGACCACATCATATTCACCGGTGCCAAGCTTTTCCTGAAGCTCTTTGTCATCGATGAGGTTGCCGATAATAAACTCAGTGTCCGCATAGAGCAGTCCGTTTACCGCCAGGTTCCCTCTGGCTGACTGAATGCACGCCGAATCGACATCCGTACCGACCACTCTTCCGGCTCCGAGCTTTATAGCGGTAAGCGTCAATATACCGCTTCCAAACCCCAGATCCAAAACCCGATCCCCGTCCTTTAGATACTTTTGCATCTGTTCGATAACAAGTCTCGTGGTCTCGTGTTTGCCCGTGCCAAACGACATTCCCGGGTCTATACGGATAATGGTCTTTCCTCTGTCCTCGGGTTTCATCATCTCCCAGGTCGGGATTATGCGGATATCTCCGATGGAAAATGCCGTAAAGAATTTCTTCCAGTTGTTGATCCAGTCGATATCCTCGGTCATGTCCGTCTCGATCGTACCCTCGCCAATGTCCATGAACTCTCTCTCAGCTTCCAAAGCTTCGCGCACTTTAATAAGGAGCTCCTCGTAAGGGTCTCCTTCTTTGACAAAGAAGCTCACCTTGCTGGTGCCGTCATCCGGTGGAAGTTCTGCCGGGAAATCAATAAACATATCACCGATCTCCTCGTCAGTGAGAGGTACGTTGTCCTCGATAAGAACCCCCTCGACTCCGAGTTCTGAGAGCATGGCGCTTATGATGTCTTCTGCCTGTGTAGTTGTATTGATCGTAAACTTATTCCATCTCATAATCTAATCCTTTGCGGCTATTATATAAGATTCCCGCGATTTATTCAATCCTTTTCAAGTTCCATCATAACGAGCGTCATCGCCGCGATGGCAGCCGTATCCGTGCGAAGTATTCTCCGCCCCAGTGTAATGATATGCGCTCCGGCTTCCTTTAAGAGTTTTATTTCCTCCTCGTCAAACCCACCCTCAGGTCCTATAAAGATACTGATCTGACTGTATTTATCCATGGATGAAAAAGCCTCTTTATTGCCCTCCATACCGCGCTCATTTTCATAAGGAACTATTATCAGGGAATCAAGGCTCCCTGCATACTCTATCGCTTCCTTAAGACTCATCGGCGCATGAACCCCGGGCAATATGCTTCGCTTTGACTGTTTTGCCGCCGCGTGAGCCACCGCAGTATAACGCTTTACCTTGGATGCCGCCTTCTTTGAGTCCCACCTGGCGACACAGTATTTCATAGATACCGGAATTATCTCATGCACTCCGAGCTCAACACTCTTTTCGACCACGGTATCAAACCTGTCGCCCTTCGGGATAGCCTGGAACAATCTGATATTGCTCTTTAATTCCGTATCCTGCGCAGCCGTCTCAATCTCTGCCAGCACCACATCATCCGTCACATCGGTGATATCACATATAAAACTCTCACCGGAATTCGTGCTGACTCTGATCTTTTCATGGGGCTTAAGCCTAAGCACGCGCGATATATGGTGGGCGTCATCACCCATTATCCTGAATGTGTTGTCAAACGCCGTATCGTCCACAAAAAACTGAAACATCATCTACTCCCTGCTCCACAGATAGCACCACGCCTGACAGCGCGCAGTAAACCTGTGCTCATTTAACATCTGCTTAATCTGCTTCTTGTCATACCACCCCGGAACGATCTCTTCCTCCGCGGAAGTGCTCTTTGCAAACTCTCCCCTGGCTTTTCCGATCACACAGACATTCGACTCATTTGAAAATCCCACCGCCGAATAACTGAGCGGAAGGTGATCTTCTATCTCGCACAGGTCAAGTCCGGTCTCCTCTTTTAATTCGCGAACCGCAGCCGAATCAGGATCCTCCCCCGGCTCAATTATCCCCGCCGGCAGATTGTATACCCACTCTCCGACAGCCATTCGGTATTCTCTGTTTACCAGAATATGCTCTCCGCTCTCATCAGTCGCGATAATGACCACCGCATCCGGAGAATCCGCGTGCATATCTTTAAGTGTCTCTATATTTTTCTTACGGCTGATAAACTCATATTTTTTGTCCGTGCCGTCGTTTAATCTGTACTGAGCATCATACCGCGAGATGAACTTTCCCTCGTGCAATTTCTTTACTTCTAAGAATTCCATATCCTGCTGCCTTTCTGCATTTCGTTTTTTTGCTTAATGCAGTATATCACCGTTACCTGATACTATCAAGGCAATTTTATCCGACAGCATCAAAACGTATTTTTCACCAAAATACCGGCCCTCAAACGTCCGATTTTAGTCAGACTTTTGAAGGCCGGCAGTAAGTGTTACTTATTTATAATATTATATAAATGCCAAAAACTATTTCCAATTGTCTTTCTCCTCCTCGTAGATGGAAGGAAGTATTGCTGCCAGATTGGCAAACTCTTTTACATTGTGGTTTAACAGGCAGACAGGACCTTCTTTAGGGATCGTCACTCCGTCCGGAATGCATTTTACTGCCTTTCCATCTATGATCTGCCATCCAAACCAGAATCTTGAGCGCAATACTGATCCGCCCTCTGCAGGTCTTAAGAAATGAGTCATGACAACCGGAACATCCGGAGTCTTATCATCGCCTATTATCTTGACATTGGCACAGACCAATCCGTTGCAGGCTTCCGTATCCACCTTTGACTCATCATATCCCAAATCTGCCGGTCTCTCAAAAGATATTCTCAAAAGGTCAGCGCCTCCGAGTCCGATATCCTCCCAGATGTTATGTACGCTTCCCCAATGACGCTCACGCATGGAAAGTGACATATCGAGCGCCCTTGCCGGATCGTCCAGATAAACATCATAGTGATCCTCGTTATCCCAGCATGCATAGCGCAGACGATCTATCGGATGCCATGCAAACCACCAGTCGAACATCTCACCCGTCAATCCCGGGAAGAAAGTCTTGTTGGCGATAAGTGCTGTTCCATCCTCAAGCTGCCACCATCCGAACTCTCCCGGCAGATCTCCCGGAAGGAATAGATCATTCCTGTTCTCAATCCTAAGCGCTGTGGCGTTATCCTCGGGCACGTCCTTTATCATGTCGTATTTCTCCTGAGGAGCCGCCTTGATATCCTGCGCATAATACTTGTAGTAACTCTTTTCGCGATCAGCCAAACTTGCCGGTACTTTTTTTGCCATATTACACCTCCGTATGATTGC